>JAKLIR010000028.1 GCA_022709505.1 bacterium
CGAAGCTTCTCGGGGCGACATCGCAATAAATCTTTATTCATATCTATGTTTAAGCCGAGCCGGCGGCGATCACGGTGTCCTGACCGGTATGAGCTCCGGCAGTCACAAGAATCGAAATCCGATTGTGCGAAAAGGAGATTTGTGATATAAGGGCAATTTAGAGAATATACAATTTCGGCGAGGTGAATGCGTGAATAAAATGAGAAATCTCTTTTTGATGCTGCCGGTCATGTTGATTTCGGCGTTCGGAATGTGCCTGATAGGCGGCTGCGCCGGGAAAAGCGCGGGAGGCGAGAAGGTGGTGAAGATCGGCCTGATCGTGCCGCTGACGGGGGACATCGCGGCGATGGGACAGGGAATGAACAACGGCGCGACGCTTGCGGTGGAACAAGCGAACGAGCGGGCGGACGTCAAACAGAAGAAGATCAAATTCGTGCTGAGCGCGGTGGACGACCGGGCGGACCCGAAGGAAGCCGTGAACGGGGCGAACCTTCTAATATCCGATCCCGCGTTGGCTGGAGTGGTCGGGCACCTGAACAGCCAATGTTCCGTCCCGGCTTCTCACGTGTACGCGCGCAAGGACATAATAATGATTTCGCCCGCCTCGACGAACCCGAAGCTCACGGAGCAGGGGATGCCCAATGTTTTCCGCGTCTGCACCACGGACAACGTGCAGGGGAGTTACGCGGCGGACTACATCATGAAGAAGCGCGGGATCACCCGCGTGGCGGTCATGCACGACAAGACGACCTACGGGCAGGGGCTCGCCGAGGAGTTCCAGAAGCAATTTCTCAAGAACAAGGGGACGGTCACGTCGTTCAACGGAATAAATTTCGGCGACAAGGATTTCAAAGCGGTCCTGACGAAGATCAAGGGCGAGGCCCCGAAGGCGATATACTTCGGAGGCATGTACAGCGAGGGCGGCCTGATAACGAAACAGGCGAAAGAACTCGGGATGAACGTCCCGCTGGTGAGCGGCGACGGAATGTTCTCGCCCGAGTTCATGAAGATCGGCGGCAAGGCGACTGAAGGCGACATAGCGACCATGATCGGCGCTGCGCCGGAAAAACTGCCGACCGCCGGGAAGTTCATCGCCGACTACAAGAAGAGGTTCCCGAACGTCGCTTTCCAGCCTTACGACGCATACACGTTCGATGCAACGGGCATCATCATAGACGCGGTGATGAACGTCGGCGCGGACCGGAAGAAGATTATGGACTACGTCCACAAAATAAAATACAATGGCGTGATCGGCGTGACTCAGTTTGATGAAAAAGGCGACACGATGAACAAGACCATCACCGTGTACGAGGTTAAGAACGGCAAGTTCGCGGCGGTGGAATGATCCGAGGCGCGGCGCGGGGTGGCGCAGGCGGACGGCCGACCCACATTTTCACCAATGTGGATTGAAATCGGAAAAAAGAGTTGATATACAAGGCGCATCAAGCGAGAACGGATTAATAATAATTAATGCTGTTCCAGCAGCTTATAAACGGACTGACTCTCGGAAGCATATACGCGCTCATCGCGCTGGGATACACTCTTGTTTACGGAATTCTGCTTCTGATCAACTTCGCGCATAGCGAAATCTTCATGATGGGCGCCTACTTCGGCGTCTTCTCCCTAATGATTTTCGAGAAGTTGCACATATTTCAGGGAGCGCCGTTCATGCTGGTGGCCTGCGCGCTCGCGGCGTCGATGATCTGCACCGGGCTGCTCGGCGTGATAGTGGAGTTCGCGGCCTACCGGCCGCTGAGGAACGCGCCGCGGCTCGCGCCGCTGATCAGCGCTATCGGAGTATCCATCTTCCTTCAGAATTTCATGATGATCGTCGTAAGCCCCGAATCGAAAACTTTTCCGGACACTATTCCGCTGCACGTTTACAAACTCGGCGGAACGGCGTCGATCTCGTCGCTGCAGGTGATAATCATAGTCGTGTCGGTGGCGCTGATGGCGGCGCTCCACTTGTTCATCAAATACACCAAGATGGGAAAGGCGATGCGCGCCACATCGCAAGACGCGGAGACGGCGAAGCTGATGGGGATCAACGTGAACATGGTGATCTCGCTGACCTTTTTCATAGGGGCGGCTCTCGGCGGCGCGGCGGGCGTGCTGAACGGCATGTACTACGGAAGCGTCAAATATAACATGGGGTTCATACCGGGGATAAAAGCGTTCACCGCGGCCGTGCTCGGAGGGATCGGCGACGTGCGAGGCGCGATGATCGGCGGCTTCGTGCTCGGGATACTCGAAAGCCTCGGCGCGGGGTACGTCTCGTCAGCGTACAAGGACGTTTTCGCATTCGTCATCCTGATACTCGTTCTGGTGTTCAGGCCGCAGGGCCTGCTCGGCAGGAAGATTTCGAATAAAGTTTAAGGAGCGGAAAAATCGGAGTAAAGGCAAACAGGAAGGAAGATATGAAGGGCGTCGCGCCGGGCCGGAGGACTGTGATCCGGATCTTGACGGCGGCGGCGATAGCCGCGGCCGTGCTCCTTCCGCAAATTCTGCAGCGCTACCAGCAATACCACCTGATACATGTGGCCGGCTTGATCGCTATATACGTGCTGTTGGCGCTCGGTCTGAACGTGATCATCGGCTACACCGGGATCCTGAATCTCGGATACGCGGCGTTCTACGGGATCGGCGCGTACACCGCGGCGCTGCTCGCGATTCACTTTAAAATATCCTTCTGGTTGCTGCTGCCTATAAGCGGTCTGGCCGCGGCGGCTGCGGGGGCTCTCATAGGGATGACCACACTCCGGCTCCGCGGAGATTACATTGCAATCGTTACACTCGGCTTCGTGGAAATCGTAAGGCTCGGCCTTAACAATCTGGATTTTCTCACGAACGGGCCTAAGGGCTTGCCGGGCATTGATCAGACCATTCTCGTTCCGCAGCTCACGCTCGCGGGCCGTTCCCTCAAGCTGGACAACGACATTTCCTATTACTATTTCATCCTGCTTCTCGTGCTGGCCGCGATTTTCGTCCTGCTGCGTTTGCACAACTCGCGCGTGGGACGGTCGTGGGTGGCCATCCGCGAAGACGAATCGGCCGCGGAGATAATGGGCGTGAACACCACCGCCATGAAGATACAGGCTTTCGCGACTGGCACGTTCTTCGCGGGCGTCGCCGGCTGCGTCTATACCCATTGGGTAGGGTTCATCACCCCTGAACTCTTTACGTTCTGGGAGTCCGTCCTGCTTGTCGTGATGATAGTGCTCGGCGGGATGGGAAGCACGGCGGGCGTGCTTCTCGGCGCCCTGCTCATAGTCGGGATACCCGAGGTGCTGAGAGACGTCCTGCAACAGTTTTCCGGAGGCGGGGCTTCGTCGATGAAATCGTTCTACGACAACCTGATACTCGCACGGATGCTGATATTCGGCGTGATAATGATGGTGATAGTGATATTCAGGCCGCAGGGCATAGTTCCTCCCAAGCGGCCCCGCGTCTCCGAAAAAAAGTCGGGATCAGAACCCGCTCCGGACGGAGGAGTCTGATATGGAAAACAAACTCCTCGAAACGGAAAATCTGACGATCCATTTCGGCGGCGTGCGCGCCGTCGAAAACGTTTCGTTCTCCGTCGGGGAGAAGGAGATCGTCGCGCTCATCGGCCCGAACGGCGCCGGCAAAACGACGGTCTTCAATCTGCTCACCGGCGTTTATCAGCCTCTGTCCGGCGCAATCAGGTTCAAGGGCGAGCGCGTGGAGAACCGCAAACCGAACACGATAACGCGGATGGGGATCGCGCGCACGTTTCAGAACCTGCGGCTGTTCCAGAATATGACGGTGGCGGAGAACGTGATGGTCGGCTACACCTGCCGTATGAGAGGCGGGATGCTCGTAGCGATACTGCGGACGGGCCCGTTCAAAAAGCTGGAGGCGGCCGCTGAGGAAAAGGCGCACGAGTGGCTGTCTTTCGTGGGGCTGTCCGCGCGCGCCAACGAGCTGGCGCGCAACCTCGCGTACGGGGAACAGCGCCGCCTCGAGATCGCCCGGGCGATGGCGACCGGCCCGAACCTGCTGCTGCTCGACGAGCCGACCGCCGGCATGAACCCAGCCGAATCCGAATCCATCATGGAACTGATCCGCGGGATCCGCGACCTCGGCGCGGCCGTGCTTCTCATCGAACACGACATGCGGGTCGTGATGGGAATTTCCGGGCGGATCATCGTTCTCGATTACGGAGAGAAAATCGCCGAGGGAAGACCCGAGGAGATTCAGAAGAACGAGCGCGTGATCGAGGCGTACCTCGGGAAAAAAGCGGCGAAAGGATAGGCTGAAAAGAGACCTCCCGGCTTAACCCGCGGGCGTCTCGAATTTTATCCCGAATCCGCCGATTGGATTCGGGAGCAATGATTCAGAGCGGATGAAAAGCAAGGCGGAAGGAGTATCTTACCGGTGAGCGTACTGAGATGTACGTGAACAAAAAATGCGACGACAACGAAGCTGTTCGCCGCTATGAACATTGCACCGGATTCGACGTACTATTGACGAATCCGGGTTTATTGGGGACCGAACTCCGAAAATGCTGAAGGTAGAAAACCTGCACACATCATACGGAAAGATCGAGGCTCTGTCCGGAATCGACCTTGAAGTGGGCGACGGCGAGATAGTTACTCTGATCGGCGGCAACGGCGCGGGGAAAACAACCGCGCTGAAGACGATCGCCGGACTGCTCCGTCCCGGCAAGGGCCGGATCTCGCTCGAAGGGCGCGACATAACACGGACGCCCGCGCACGCGATCGTGAGACTCGGCGTTTCTCTCTCCCCGGAAGGACGCAAGATATTCCCGGACCTCACCGTCCTCGAAAACCTCGAGATGGGCGCTTTCTCGCGTCCGCCCGGCGATATCAAACGGGAACTCGACTCGGCGTTCTCGATAT
Organism: bacterium; assembly: GCA_022709505.1. Lineage (GTDB taxonomy): Bacteria > UBP15 > UBA6099 > UBA6099 > UBA6099 > JAKLIR01. The sequence goes on from JAKLIR010000028.1 coordinate 4,884, forward strand.
TCCCACTGCTATCTGAGCGGCGCAACCAACTCGGCGGCACCCTCAGCGGTGGAGAACAACAGATGCTCGCCATAGGCCGCGCCCTGATGAGCTCGCCGAAACTCCTTCTCCTCGACGAGCCGTCGCTCGGCCTCGCCCCAAAAGTCGTCGAGACGATCTTCGACATTATCAAGAAAATCAACGCCGGCGGGACGGCGATTCTGCTCGTCGAGCAAAACGCGAACATGGCCCTTTGCACCGCCTCCCGCGGCTACGTTATCGAGAGCGGCCGCATTGTTCTGGCCGACAGCGCCGCGTCTCTTTATGGCAACGAACGGGTCCGCCACGCATACCTCGGCGTCTCCGACTGACCCCCTCCCCCGCCGCCGCTCATATACCAACACCGTAACGCCGAGTATCATCGCTTCTCACAATTATTTCCCTCGTTGCGATGCGGAGCGCCTGAACGAGGACGAAGAGGACCGTATAAAGATTTCCGATCTGGAGTGCGACGATTTATCGTCGCTTTGCTTACGCCGTGAATTAATTCCCGGCAATGAAAGCGAAAATGAATTTTCGCACTCCAAAATCTAAAACGCTTGGCTGTATGTTTCTCATATATTATTCCCTCGTTGCGATGCGGAGCGCCGTAACGCGTGGCAAGGCCGCTCCCGCGGCCTCTAAGCTGTAGGTGTAGGGACGGGTCTCCGTCCCCGTCCGAAGCTCCGCCCCCGGCCACCCCGAAAGGCCACCCCTGACATCCTGTCCCCGCTGGATCCCGGGTCTCAGCCCGGGATGACGAAAAGAGAGGGGGGATGACGAACGAAAGAAATCGGGATGACGAAAAGAGAGGGGGGGATGACGGACTCTAAGGATAAGAAGAGAAGCCGCAAAACCACCCTCGGAACGACGCGCAAAATGAGGCGCCAAAGGTTTTGATTATCCGTGACCGCGAATATAATGAGCAAAAGAACGGATCACATACAGTGAAGAAGAAACTCATAGAAGTCGCTCTGCCGCTGGAGGCGATCAGCGCGGCGTCCGCTCACGAGAAAGCCATAAGACGCGGGCACCCGTTTTCCATACATCAATGGTGGTCGCGAAAGCCTCTCGCGACATGCCGCGCCGTACTTTTCGCGCAGATCGTGGACGACCCTTCGGCGAACCCGGAGAAGTTCCCGACCGAAGAAGCGCGGGCGGCGGAGCGGGCGCGCCTGTTCCGAATCATCGAACAACTTGTAAAATGGGAAAACACGAACGACGAAAAAGTTCTGAACGAGGCAAGAGAGGAAATACTGAAATCGACAGGCGGCGATCCGCCGCCTGTGTTCGACCCCTTCTGCGGCGGAGGATCCATCCCGCTCGAGGCCCTGCGGCTCGGGCTTGAAGGCCGCGGCTCGGACCTCAACCCGGTGGCGGTTCTCGGCTCGAAAGCACTCATAGAGATACCCGCAAAGTTCAGGGGATCGCGACCGGTCAACCCGTCGGCTCGGGAGCTGCGCGCCGAGCGTGAATGGAGCGGCGTTCAGGGATTGGCCGAGGACGTTCGCTTCTATGGAAAATGGATTCACGATGAAGCGGCGAGACGCGTCGGCCGCCTATTCCCCAAAATCGGATTGCCGGAGGAGGAAGGCGGAGGCGAGGCAACGGTCGTGGCGTGGCTCTACTGCCGGACGGTGACGTGTCCCAATCCGGCCTGCGGCGCCGTCATGCCGCTCGCCAGCAAGTACCTGCTCCGCCGGAACAAGGAGGGGAACACGTGGATCCAGCCCTTGGCGGATAAGAGAAACAATGACGTCAGGTTCGAAATCCGGAAGGGCGTCGGCGCGCCGCCTGAACCGCCCAAGACCGGACGCGGCGCGAAGTTCAAGTGCTTCACATGCGGGCAGCCCTCTGAAGAGCAGTACGTCAAGGACGAGGGAAAAGCGGGCCGCATCGGCACTCGCCTAATGGCTATAGCGGCCGAAGGAAAAAAAGGGCGCATTTACCTGCCGCCCGACGAACGTCACATCAAAACCGCGGAGAGCCCCGCCCCGGCGTGGAAACCCGAACAGGAGCTTTCCGGCGACAAGCGCGCGATATGGTGCCGCCTGTACGGCCTCGACTCGTTCGACAAGCTCTTCACCCCGCGCCAGATCACGGCGTTGAACATATTCACCGATCTCGTGGGCGAGGCTCGGGAACGCGTCCGGACAGACGCGGCGGCCGCCGGCATGATCGACGACCGCGTCCCGTTGGACGGCGGCGGAACCGGCGCGACCGCTTACGCCGACGCCGTGGCGACATACCTCGCGCTCGCCGTTTCAAAGACGACCAACAGAGCGAACGCGCTTTCCGTCTGGGGAACGTCCGTCGAATGCCCGGTGAATCTATTCTCAAGACAAACCTTGCCGATGACGTGGGACTTCGCGGAATCAAACGTGGTCTCAGGCCCCTCCGGCTCTTTCTCGAGCATGCTGTCCGACACGATAGGCGCGCTGACAGCGGGAGACATCCCCGGCGCGCGCGCGGGCCGCGCCGTGCTGAAGGACGCCGCGACCGCCGAGGCCGACGGCTGCATCATATCCACGGACCCTCCCTACTACGACAACATAGGGTACGCGGACATATCCGATTTCTTCTACGTGTGGCTGCGCCGGTCGCTCGCGCCCGTATTTCCGTCTCTTTTCAGCACCATGCTCGCGCCGAAATCGGAAGAGCTCGTCGCCACGCCGCACAGGTTCGGCGGAAGCAGGATCAAAGCGCGCGATTTTTTCGAGGCCGGGCTCGGGAAAGCGTTCGCGCGGATGCGCGAGGCGGCCCACCCGGACTATCCGTTGACGATTTACTACGCCTTCAAACAGTCCGGAACTGAGACCGGCGGCGAAAAGAAAAACGTCTCCTCGACCGGCTGGGAGACCATGCTCGAAGGGCTCCTCGGAGCGGGCTTCGTGATAACGGGCACGTGGCCCGTCAGGAGCGAGAGACAGGTTCGTTCGCGGTCGCTCGGCTCGAACGCCCTTACGTCCTCGATAGTGCTTGTTTGCCGCCGCCGCGAACCCGGCGCGCCGGTCGCAACGAGGAAAGAGTTCCTCGGAGAACTTAAGAGGAATCTGCCCGGGGCGCTGCGCGCGCTTCAGCTCGGAAACATCGCTCCGGTTGATTTAGCGCAAGCCGCCATAGGCCCGGGAATGGCCGTATTCTCACGCTACGAAAAAGTGCTTGAGGCGGACGGCGAGCCGATGCGTGTGCGCACCGCGCTTCAGGTCGTCAATATGGAATTGGATTCGTTCCTCGCCGAACAGGACGGCGATCTCGACCGCGACACGCGATTCTGCGTCGCGTGGTTCGAATAGCACGGAATGAACGAAGGCCCGTTCGGCGACGCGGACAATCTGTCGAGGGCGAAGAACACTTCGGTGGAAAGGCTCGCGCGATCGGGCTGCCTGTATTCGAGAAGCGGGAAAGTGCGGTTGCTGAAAAGAGACGAGCTCGACCCGGCGGCAGCCGCCGCGAACGTCGAACGGCTGACGATTTGGGAATGCGCACGGCACTTGATGAGGGCGTTGGAAAAGGACGGCGAGGCCGGCGCGGCGAAACTCCTGCGGCGCCTCGGCGGCGGCCGCGGGGAAGAGGCTCGCGCTCTGGCGTACCGGCTCTTTTCGATCTGCGAGCGCGCGGGCGCGCCGGAAGAGGCCTTCGCCTGCAATTCCCTCGTCATGTCTTGGCCGGCGATTAGGGAAAAAGCCGGGACAAAGCGCGCCGGCAATTAAGGCCGGTAATCAATTTGTGAATCAGGCAGTGGTATGATGAGCATGACGAATATGACATCGGAGGCTCGATGATGCCGAAACCGTGGCGGGAAATCATTACTCCTCATCCCGACATCGCGGCCGGAAAATTCCGGCGGGCGGAGTTCGCCGCCGACCTCGCTCAAGTGCTTGCGAAGAAGGCCGGGGCCGAATATCAGGACCCGGCGGAATTTTTCTCGCGCACCTATCTGACGGAAGGGATGACGCGTTTGCTCGCGTCGTCCGTCGCGCGGCTTGCGGGCCGTGGAGGCGAGCCGGTGGCGCTGCTGAAAACTTCTTTCGGCGGCGGAAAGACGCACGCGATGATCGCGCTTTACCACCTGCTCGGCGGAGATGCCGGATCGGAGCGTCTCGACGGCGTCTCGAAAGTCATGGAGGCCGCGGGACTGTCGTCGCTCCCCCGCGCGAACGCGGCCGTACTGGCCGGCACGGCGCTCAGCCCCGGGACCCCGAGGCTCAAGAAAGGGAATCTGACGGTGAACACCCTGTGGGGCGAGATGGCTTGGCAGCTCGGCGGCCGGACGGCTTACGACATCGTGGCGAACTCCGATGCAAAGGGCGTCGCGCCCGGCTCGGACGACATTTTGAAGATATTCGAAAGTTTCAGCCCGTGCGTAGTGCTGTTGGACGAGCCGGTGGCCTACTGCAGGAATATTTGCGGTGTGGAAGGACTGCCAGCAGGCAGCTTCGATGCAAACATGACGTTCTTGCAGGCGTTGACCGAGGCCGCGCGCAGATCTAAGCGCGCCTTGGTGCTGGCGAGTGTCCCGGAATCCGAAATCGAGGCCGGCGGCGCAGGGGGCCGCGCGGCTCTGGAACGAATCGCAAACACGTTCGGCAGGCTCGAATCCGTGTGGAAACCGGCGGGCCGCTCGGAGGGATTCGAAATCGTGCGCCGTCGTCTTTTCGCGCCGGGCGTCGATGAATCTGCGCGCGATGAAACCTGCCGGGCTTTCAGCGGGATGTACGCGAAGGCGGAACCGGGCGTCTTTCCTCCCGGCCTCGGGGAAAACGCGTACCTCGAACGCATGCGCGCCGCTTTCCCGATCCACCCGGAAGTTTTCGATCTTCTGAATGAAGAATGGAGCTTGGTAGAGGGTTTTCAGGGGACGCGCGGCGTGCTGCGCCTCATGGCCGCGGCGGTCCACGAACTCTGGGCGCGGAACGACGATTCGCCGATGATAATGCCCGGAACGATTCCTTTGTACGCGAAGCTGGTGCGGAACGAACTGCTGCGCCACCTGCCCGAACGTTGGGACGACGTCGTTGAACGCGACGTTGACGGCGAACGCTCGGAACCGCGAAGAATAGACGCCGGCAATCCACGTTTCGGCGCTGTGTGCGCGGCGCGGCGGGTGGCGCGCACGATATTTATCGGTAGCGCGCCCGGAGTGAGCGGGCGTCGTTTCCGAGGCGTCGCGGACTTCCGCGTCCGACTCGGCGTTGTTCAACCCGGCGAATCACCGGCCGTCCATGACGACGCTCTCGGAAAACTCTCGGAACGGCTCTCCTATCTCCATTGCGGCGAAAACCGCTTCTGGTTCGACGTGCTTCCCAACCTGCGGAAAACGGCGGACGAACGCGCCGGAAGATTTTCCACCGAGGACGTCGAGGACGAAATTTTGAAGCGCTTAAAATCGTCCCGGGAGCGCGCCTGCTTCAAGGACGTTCATTTGAGCACTTCGCCGAAAGACGTGCCGGACGACCGTGAAGTGCGGCTCGTGGTGCTGAAGCCCGGTCAGGGGCATAAATCCGGAAAAAAGAAATCCGCCGCGATCTCGGCGGCTCTCGAAATTCTGGAAAGCCGCGGCGACACCCCGCGTCTGAACCGTAACATGCTCGTTTTTCTCGCTCCGGACATCGAGCTGGTAAAGGAGCTCATCCCCGAAGTGAAGCGTTATCTGTCGTGGAAATCCGTGGTCGAGGACTCGGACGCGCTCAACCTCGACGCGTTCCAGCGCGGGACGGCGGCTGAAAACAGAGACAGGAGCAGCGAAACGGTCGCCCTGCGCATCCGGGAAACCTACTGCCGGCTGCTCGCACCGAAACAGGAAGGCGGCGGTGCGGTGGAATGGGACGCCATCCGGCTTCAGGGTGGCTCTGAGGATTTCGCGACCCGCGCGGCGGCGAAACTCGTTGAAGAGGAGCTTCTGATAGAGAAGTGGGCGCCCGCGCTGCTTCGCATGGAACTGGACAGATGGCTGTGGAAAGACGCGCCGCACTTCGGCGTCGGGAAATTGTGGGAGTGCATGGCCGCATATTGCTACCTGCCTCGCTTGAAGAACGCGGAAGTGCTGCTCGATGCGATAAGGGAAGGAATCCGCTCTCGGGACCACTTCGGATACTCTGCCGGAATCACCTGCGACGGCGGATATTCCGGCCTGCAATTCGGCGAGCCGGTCGGGCCCATTTTTATTGATAAAGAAAGCTTGCTTGTGCGGCCCGAAGCCGCGATGGAGCAGATCGGGAGGAGCCCGGCCGCAGCAAATATAAACGGTTTAGTAACGGGTGATAATGTCGTCGCGAGCAGTGCCTCCCGGGCGGCTTCCGATCGAACAAAGCGAAAGAGGTTCCACGGGCGTGCGCCGCTCGATGCGACTAAAATCGTGCGCGACGCGGGGCGGATCGCCGAGGAGATCGTAAGGCACTTGGCGGCGCTTGAAGGCGTTAAAGTCGAGGTCTCGATGGAGATTCGAGTCGAAGCCCCGGACGGCGTCCCGGACGATGTGGCCCGCACTGTCGCCGAAAACTGCGCCACCCTCAAGTTTAAAACCCACGGATTCGAAGACGCTTAGCCCGCATTGGTGAAAAATGCGGGCTATCGAAAAAACACGCAACGAAAGTGAAGCCCGAGAGCGATTTGCCCAATCATTCCCCTTCGCCTATAATAGGCGCAAAATATCGGAAATTCGTAAACCGAAGATGCGCCGATGGGCATTCAACATTCGTTTGTGATCGCCGTCGTGCGGGAGCTGAAATGAAAATCCACAAAAGAATTTTCGCATATTCCTGTCTTCTAATATTCGCGGTCGTGTTGCTCAGCGCCCACGCCGAAGCGGACAAAGACAAATATGTGCTGGCGCTGAATGTGAAATCAAACGCCGGGATGGATGGTCAGACCAGAGTCGTCTTCACGGACGTAGCCAAGATATTCTCTCGCGAATCAGGAAGAAATCTCGTCGTGAAATTCTACACCGATACGAACGAACTTATGTCCGACATCAGGAAAAAATCGGTCGATATGTTGTTCTTCTCCGACATGCAGGTGAATTACAACTTGATCAAGCAAAAGAAGATGACGCCTTTTATATCCATGAAATTGTTCGGGAAGGAAGGGCATAGGGCGTGCCTTTACGCCAAGAAAAAGAACAATTACAAAAACATAAATGACCTGAAAGGCAAAAGAGTTATCACGTACAGGGATTCGCTGGACGCGTATTACACTCTGAGAAAACTCACGAAGGGAACGCCGCCGGAGAACGTTTTCAGCCTCAAAACAAGCCCTAACGCGTTTTCGATGATATACGCGCTCGGCCTCGACGACGCCGATGCGATTTACATCAACGAATTCAATGTGGAATATTTCAAAATGACGAATCCGGGTCCGGTGAAGGACATAGCGCAGATCGCCTGCAGCGAAGCGGTGCCGAACTGGGCGGTCATGAAATCTCCGGACTTGCCAGACGACTTCGCGCGAGCGCTTCAATCATTCATGATAAACGCGCCCCGGAATGAAGCATTGAAGCAATACCGGCCCATGATGAAACAAGTGGCGATGTCCTACAACATCGTAACCGCGGAAAACTTCAAATCTTTAGTCGCCCTTATCGACGAAGGTAAGAAACTCGGCTGGGATAAAGACTACGAAACGTGGATGAGGTATCAGAAATCAGAATAAAAATCTATCCGCAAAACATCCCATGTTACGAATGAAAATAGCATTCAAGGGTCTGCGGAAGCGGCCATTTTTTACAGTTCAAGAGCAATCCTCACCCTACAAACATCACCAACACCGGCGGCGCGGTCGATAATAAAAGTCGCGCGATACGAATCAGGGGCAAAAAAAGATCGTTAACTGGAGCAAATGGCGACTCGCTTTTTGTCGATATTCACGGCCTGACCGCAGAATATGTGACCGCATAATATGCATAACATGTATCATTAATCAATTGATATTATTCAGTCAAAATGAAAGGAAGATATTTTCTGTCTGTACCCTGAGTGTGGGTTATTAGCCAGTCACGATAGAAAGGCATGACGTCGGCCCCAAGTCCTTTACCAGTTCTTAAAAAATCACCCTTTTTTTCAGAAAGCTGGCTGATGATATCCCGGTGCTCTTTTATAAGTTCATCCATGAAATGATAATCGTGTTTTTTAACAAGCTCTTCTTCGTACTCGAAGTGCATTTGAGAAAAATCAATTAATTTATCGATTGCAATCAGAATGCCTTCCTTATCAACTCCGTTTTTGAACACCAACTTTTCGTACAAAACATTTATGAGTTCTGCTATTCCATTATGATGATTGTCAATCTCCTCAATACCGAAGTTGTACTCCTTCTTCCACACGATGTATTTCGGCTTTAAATAGTTCATATATTCACGATCGACACGCTGTGTATGGCTAACAAAGTACTCTCTTAGGAATTTTAAAAAAAACATCAAGTCAGACGCATCTCCATTTTTTTTGAATTCTTCGTCTATTTTCTTTGCACGGTCTAATACCTCTTTATGCGCCTTCTGCATCTTTTCTACATTTGGGCATTCGTTTCTTTCAAGTAAGGACTCCTCTGTTTTGAAATGCTGTTCCATGTCGCAAAGCATCTCATTGAAAGCAATAGTTATTTTTTTACCGGCATTGGAATCGTTTCTTGCTTCGTATAGCTTATTTATTAAAATGGACCAATGATGATGCTGCTTATCTATTTCTTCTATACCGAGATTGTACTCTTCCTTCCAGATGAGATAATCCATAATTTATGCCTCCTTCATTAAATACTATTATAGATCAAATGCGACGCATATAAAATTAAAATCATTTTCAATATTCATTTATCAGCAAGCTCCAAGAACAGTACGATCGCCCAGAACTTTGGGGGCCCTATAACTTTGTAACTTTGGGGTCATGTAACTTTGGGGTCATCTAACTTTGGGGTCTAACTTTGGGGTCATCTAACTTTGGGGTCAGGCCGAGAATAACGACAAATATTTCGGCCTGACTCCAGAACACCCTACAAACATCACCAACACCAGTGGCGCGGTCGATAATAAAAGTCGCGCGATACGAATCAGGGGCAAAAAAAGATCGTGCTCTGAAGCAAATGACGACTCGCTTTTTGTCGATATTCTCGGCCTGACCCCATTCCCCATTCAAAATCTCGATTTCTCCAGCGTTAGCACACCTATTATTTACCATCATTAACCCAACGAAAATAACTATTATAATCGAATTATATCTTTTCTGTATGTTAAACAAGTTCCTGTTCCTGTTGTTCATCATAATCCCTCATTTCAGAGTCATGTTTTTCCATAATTGCATATAGGACTTAGTATTTTATGCATGATATATCTTGCGGTATGAACCACTTGTACTTATCGATCCCATCAATGGTTGTCAACTTAGAAAGCCTAAATGTCGTCTCAAGTTTTTTGTTGTCAGTTGTCCACCCGGCTTTACTTATCATGCAACTGTTTTCCTCGCACAAGAAACAACCGATGCATGCTTTGAAGAAGGAATTGTCGTATATTCCCATTCTGTATGAGTATTTAGAACTATCATCAATAGAAATAAACAACACAATATCAGCGTAGTCGTTTCTCCACAAAAGAGAAGGTTGCAAAAACTCTTTTCCGGCCATCTTGTCTATCCACAATCCTTTTAACGGGTTGCTTCCTGTTTTCTTTGTTAAATTGCTTATCTGTTTTAACATGGCTTTGCGTCTATCATCCTCAGTCATTTCACCATCAGAAAAAGCCTCTATTGATGCTAAAGAGGTCCATTCGTTAGGGCTTCTCCCATTGACAAAATTTACGGTAAAAGATTTAAGCCCATAGGGGTCTCTTTGAGGTATTTTCAGCCTTGCAATAGGGTTGCTTCTGTATTGCGAACATGACCCCGGTTCGCAGTCTTCAAATGAAACATCCTTCTTAACTTTTTTAAACTCGTCAATTGACATACCAATGTAAGTGCCTGATAAAGCATCAGGCATGAACACTTTTGTCTTGTATACAGGATAGGGTGATGCAGGTATAGGGATCTCCACTTCCGAAGTTATAATATGCATTAATAATATGAACATATTTTCCAAAAGTAAAATAAATACTAACAGTCCAATCACGTACTTATAAGCCTTTTGCTTGCGTTTCATATTATCAATCCCAATTGAGTTGTTGTTACCCATAAAAAGGCTCCTTTCACTTTGCTTATCAACACGATATTCTTATACATACCATTTACTTTTTTAATATAGCCAATATTAGATATTCCATATTGTAGAAGCTCGTTATTTGTGCCAATGCAGGAAACCCACTCGGGAGGAAACAATATATCTCCATAATATGATATGTATGGTGGTATCCTTTCAATTATGCAGTTTTTATCTTTAAGAATAGTTCTAATATCTTCACCTATCATGTAATTTGACAATGACGGGAAATATGTTTTCTCATACGTAAATACAACCTTGTTGTTCAATATGTAGTAGGAAAGAAGTAATATAGTGATAGTAAATAAGAGCATAGCGACCATGCAAAACTTCCACAAAATGGGCTTAATATGTTTCATAATTTTACAATACCCGTCGTTTTTATTCTTTATTATTTTGACGCTTCATCACATAAGTTGTTGAAGACCATTCTACTTTCTACATGATATTCTTTTGTCAATAAACCATTCATATTTATCGATTCCATTCATCTTGCCTATTTCAGCATTCCCGAATATGCTTCTCATTTTACTTTTGTTTTTTAGCCAACCAGAGTTGCTTCCTTTGCAATATTGTTCATCGCATAAATATTTTCCTAAACACAAATCAAATATATCAGAGTCATAAATGGCCCATCTTAATGATTCACTTTTACTTGATGTTGACAGAACAATAACTGAATAACTATTCCGCCATATAAAAGATAAATACATTTCTTTATTAAATTGCTTATCACCCATCCATACTCCTTTTTGGGGTTTTACTTTTGTTTGATAACTTATTTCATTAATATAATTATCAATGTTTTTTAGTCTGCTATATTCCGTCGCGTCACCTATGATAGTTGATGCCTCAATTGATCCTAAAGATGTCCATCCTTTACCGCTATAAATAAATTTAAAGAAATAATTATTAAATGAACCGATTACCTTTTGCTGAAATACTAATTTTGCATCTGGATAATCCTTATACGTAAAATAAAACAAGGGGTCTTTGTTTTTATTAATTAATATTGGCAGATTCAATTTCTCAAATGCTTCTATTGGCATACCAATATATGTGTCTTTTATAGCATCTGGCATAAACATTTTTGTTTTATATATTGGAAATGGCGCTCTTATGGGTTTTTTATCGAACATAATTAATAATCTAATTGATGTGTATATCAGAATAAGTATAATAAGGAATATTATTAATGAAATTACCTTTAGTATTTTAATATACCGACATTTAAACTTTGTAGTTTCCTCGCTCATAAACATGTCTCCTTTTACTTTGAATATAGAACTTCATAGAAGGCATTGGGGTCAGGCCGAGAATATCGACAAATATACTCGGCCTGACTCCAGAACTCCTGACAAACATCACCAACACCGGCGGCGCGGTCGATAAAAAGTCTCGCAATACGAATCAGGGGCAAAAAAAGATCGTGCTCTGGAGCAAATGGCGACTCGCTCTTTGTCGATATTCTCGGCCTGACCCCATTCCCCACATATTATCAATCCCAATTGAGTTGTTGTTACCCATAAAAAGGCTCCTTTCACTTTCCGTAAACAACATCATAGATCTTTTTTGTTATAAGTTCGCACTTATCCGCCACAACAAGTTTGCCTGCATCAATATCCATAATAAGCCTTTTTACTGCTTCATCATTTACCAAAATATTAGCATTGGTATTGGCATTTATATATCTGAAATAAGTGTATTCTGTA
>JAKLIR010000280.1 GCA_022709505.1 bacterium
ACATCATCGCCCCGCCTCGCGAGGTTCAATCCTGTGAGAAATAATCCGTTTTTCGACAAATTTATCATTCCTTAATTCGATACGCCTTTTATAATATCTTTCTCAATTATAATATGTGCCTATTTGTCATTTTTATTAAGATAAAAATTCAGTTTGTCCCATTTTCTTACTCTCATCTATAAATTACATCGTTTTATTGAATTATCATATTTCTGATTATACTATGACTATTATTTTTGTATCTTAAAGAATATATATATATTTGAGATGCCGCGCGCCGATGATGACATCAATGATAAATCGGCGGGGGTACGGATGAATAGACTCATAATCACGCTTATCTCGCTGATGATTATGTCCTTCTCGGTCATCTGCCGCGCCGATGTCTATGATATTGCGACATCGAAAAGGCCGATAATGTCGCTTAACGGGCAATGGAAATATAAGGCGGCGGACGAACTGTTATATTCAGCTCCGGATTTCGATGATTCGGACTGGAACACCGTTTCACTCCCTTCAAGATGGAACAGCCACACGCAGCCCGATACCGAAGTTGTGTGGTACAGAAGAACATTCACGCCGGACAACGAATACAACTTCACTTGGCTTAAATTTGAAAGAATCCAATCCATGGGCGAAGTCTGGCTAAACGGAAGAAAACTCATAAATCCGAGGCTCCAGAAACCCTTGGATGACGAGCAGACCGGCATATACGGGGAAATATGGCCGTTCAAATGGCCGGAATATTTCGAAGTTGGAGATTTTCTGATCCCCGGAAAGAAAAATGTCTTAGCGGTGCGCGTTTCCGGCATTCATCCGGACGTTCGCCGAAAAAATCTGGTTCACGACGAATACACGCATAACGACACAAACGGCATCACAGGCAATATATTCCTTATAGGCCATCCGGATATCTTCATCAGAGCGATGAACAGAACCGCACCGAAAAAATTAAACTCCAAGGAACTGGGCGCCAACACATTCAAATTAGTCGTCGGCAATTCCGGATATAAAACAAAAAACGCATCCATCCGTCTCTCCATTTACAAGGAATCCGGAGAAAAAGTGTATGAAAAGAACAATGAGATATCGATCGGACCGGAAGGAAATGTGATCGAATTCAAATGGGCGGTGAAACCGTCTTTTACATACTATCGAGCCGTATTCAGCCTCGATGACGGCGCAGGATCGACAGATAAAACGCAGATGATGTTCTTCGGAACAACATACAGCGTTGAAAACGGAACGCTCAACATAAACGGTCAGCCGTTCAGAATAAAGGGCGTCGAAGGACTTCCGGGGCTATTGAACCCCGGAAGAACCGCCAAGAAACAAACTTACAAGAAAAGTTGGGCGAAAGAAGAACTGATACGTTTGAAAAACTTCGGGATCAACACCGTACGGCTCGAAAACCCGCCGCCCGGGCTTATGGAAACCGCTCAAACGCTCGGAATGATGATCGTGCCCGTGTTGAAGACGCAGGATTCCGAAACAATCCTCGCACTTCATGAATATTCGAACATTCCGTACTGGGACATCGACACCGAAAACCCGGATGTAATCACGGCGATCGGCAACGCGGTTAATGCGCTCGATCCTTACATGCGCCCCGTGTCTTATTCTGGCAATACGAAAATCGATACGACGAAAAAAAGATTCAGAATGATAAAAATCAGAGGCCGCGATTACTCAAGCAAAACGAAATCCGCATGCGAGTCGCTGGATGAATTCGGCGCTAATTCCATCCCCATGGTGATAAACAACTTCGGCGGCGCGATTTTTCAAAAAGATGATTACATTCTTCTGAAGCAAATTCCGGATGTCAGGAACATTTTTTCATACTGTTCAAAATCAAGAGGTTTCATCGGCGCCTTCATCGCCTCCCATGACGATTCCGTCCCACACCCGATCGGAATAAGGCCTCCCGATACTCTCAGATTCCAGCAGATCACCGCCGATATCGTCGGGAACCTGTTTTCCTCATTCGAATCATCCATATCGATGTCGAACGAAGGGAAATATGCCGCCGAAATTAAATATCTGGAGCCTGCCGACGCGGTGAATGTAAGTGTCTCGGATTCGGGATCGAAACAAATCATAACGAAAAGAAACACTCTCGCGCAAAACCGCACGATCCCCTTCAAACTGTCCCCGGGAGTTGACAAAACACCTTCATTCGACGTTGAATATGAATATTGCGGCGGGCTTCACGGAAGATACCACTATGGAGGTCCGAATCCAGTTTTCGCCCCGGAGGTTATGACCTTCCCGAAGACAAGCATTTCTCTTAACGAGGGGAAACAGGCGACTATAAAAGTGACAATCGCGGGAATTCCGAGGGATGTAACCGCGGAGATCATGCTCATTCCAATGGATTCCGCCGTCTCGGTATCGCCGCAAAAAAGAAAGGTCTTCATTCAAGGCAACGATAATGTGGACGTCCCATTCAAAATTTCAATTCCCGGAAATTCGAAATGGACGATTCTCACGGCCGTTCTCAGGTTCATCGAATCCAACGAGCCGCAGCGGAAATCATATCTTCCGGTACAAGTGAGAAACAATTGAGAGTGGGAAATAATTTAAACTTAGCGATACTCTATTTAGTGCTCCTTATTATCATAATTCCCGGCTATTTATATTTTTTGAAAGATCTGAAAAAGAGAAATCTGGCTCGTTGGGGACATTTGTTCATCGGCATTTTTTCCCTCTCGACTATAGCCAGCATTTTCGAGAACCTCGCCGTCAACCAGTATCAGTATGTGTTGTTCAGCAATATTGAATACGCCGCGATCGCCGGCATCGGACCATCGTGGTTCCTCTTCCTGTACAAATACTCAGTCGGGGACAAACATCAAAAGCGCAAATTCGATATCCCGCTGGAAATTGGTTTCTTCCTGTTTCCGATGATTATCGCCGCATTCCTGATCACCAGAAACTTTAGCGATCCGCGAATCGCCATTCGCGCATACAGGGTGAGCGAATTCAACTGGATTCTATTTGCTTTATACCTATACACTTTCGCGATGTACTTCGCAGGTTTTCTGCACATAACAACCAAAATAATGGAATCCACATCGCCCAAGAAGAAACAAATAATCGCAGTCGCGGTAATGATTACGATTCTTCCAATAATGAGCACGACGTTCGACGTAACCATTCTTCCGTCAAACAGATACGAAACCTATCCGGTATGCACGGCTGTCAGTTTCTTGATATTCCTGTTCGGCGCTAAGAAATTCGGGATATTCTATTGGCTTCCCATATCGATGTCAGAGATTATCGAAGTGCTTCCGCACGGCCTGATAATACTCGATCGCGAAGGCGCTACCGTGACAATCAATAACGAAGCATCACGGATACTCGGAATCGATAACGAAAAAATCAGTTTGTCGGAAGCTCTCGACGAGATATCGGATAAACTCAGCAAATCGAATGAAATCGTCGAAGGAACGTCCGTCATTAAATACAGAGGCAGAACCCTAAAATTGGAGCGGCTCTTGGAAAATTTGGCGGGCGATACCCTGCAAGGATACGTTTTTCTTCTATCCGACGTTTCCGAAAGAAATAAAAGTGATGAAATGCATAGATTTTTCACATCCGTCCTTGTTAAAAACATGAACAGGCTTACATACCAGATCACAGACGAGATGAACTCCATCAGCGGATATCTCGCCGGCCTCGACGACGATCAAAGCAGGGACGCTTCGCTCCATATCGCCGAGTCCTCGAAACAGATCAGAAAAATCGCTAATCAGTTCGATGTTATAGCAAGCCTGAGAAAAAGAAACATCTATACGTCGGATCGTTATGACGCCGCACCATTTTTGACGGAATTACTGTCGGAAATCAGCGAAAACTTTTATGAGAACGGATGCGACCTTACCGTTCACATTCCGCCTTCTATATCGATGAACCTCGATCAGGACATTCTCTTGTCCGTAATTGAAGGTTTCTTGGAAGGCTCGCGCGACCTCGGCCTTTTCAAAAAGATCAGGCTGAATGTTTATCAAAATGAGGACGGAGTCATATTCGATCTATTCGGCGAAGACGGCGACACAACCACCATTCCCATGCACAATGTTTTCTCCAACGTTCCGAACTTCAGTCAGGCGGCCAACGACGTCATGAGCACCCTCGGGCTTGCCGTGTGCTCCGTCGCGGCCAACGCCGTGGGAGGCGTTTTCAGAGTGGAACCGCTCGATGCGAAGAACGCCCGTTTCACCATTTCCCTCCCATTCAAAGGAAGCGGCCCGTCCCACGGCGGGCGCGCTGAGAGGCTTTAACCCATTCTTAATGCGGATTCGGGTTTAACTTTAACCCGGTTTTTCACTGGAAAAATGTGGATTAAATAATGTGCTATGCGTCGTTCTGGAATTTTCGTGCGATAAACCCGAATCCAGCGCCGGATTGGGGACACAAAAAAACCGACGAAACCGTCGGATTTCATCAAAAATAATATTTCACTTTTTAAGCTTTAACTCGTAAAATGATCTTGAAGTATTTCCTGAATTGACTCACAGAATTCCTTCAGGCCCTCTTCGGGCATGAAAATAAAGCTTCTTTTCTCTCCATTGCTTTCGGTGATCTTAAGGAACTTCCCATTGGGGTTTTCTTTTAGATCAAGAAAAAAGGCCTTATTTCGAGTAATAATCTTCTTGCTGTAAAGCGTCGTCTCCTCCATCCTTACACCTCACTTCAGTCTCAATTTCCCTACCTTGCCACACCCCTAACGGATACTATGAATATAGCCCCGCATAGGTATAATGTCAAACAAAAATGCCTCGGCCGTCCCTTGTTTTCCGATTTTCAAATTAAGCCGGTACTGTTTTTCATGACAGTTCTGAAGGCGGGGCCTTTTCTGGCTATCACTGCAAACCTCGGCGCACGCTCCGGAGGCATTTTCGCCAACGCCTTTTTTACTCTCGATATTGCTTCATCCACCGG
>JAKLIR010000281.1 GCA_022709505.1 bacterium
GAGGAAGCCTTGAGTGATGATGTTGTTCGGGTCTCCGCCGTCGGGGTTTTGCACTGCGACGCCGTAGATGTGCGCGAAAACGGGTGTCAGAGTTCCGGCGCTGATCTTGCCTTGCACCGTGTATTCGAGGTAAATGTAGTCCTTATCCTCGCCGCCTCTGAGTCGTGAGATGTCGAAGTCGTCGGGATAGACGCTCGGGTCGTCGTCGAGGGGATCGTCGTCCACGGCGATATCGAAGAGGCAGGGGTCGTCCTTTGGCGGCCAAGAGGAGATGTAGCAAGGCAGCTCGGTCATGATATTATTTGAAGTGTCGGCGGCGCGGAGGCCGTAGAAGACTTCCGTTCCGGCTTCCTGAGGGGGGATTTCGCCGGACCAAGACTTTTCGTTGGCGGATTGATCCATATCGATGTTGTCCCACGAGTCGCCGCCGTTCACGGAGTACATTATCCAAGCCTGAATGGTTTTGTCTTCCGTTTTATTCCTGTCGTTGCTCAATTCGGCCGTGATGGTGACCGGTTTGCCGGATACGGCGGGGTCCGGGGATATGGAAATTTTATAAATCTGCGGCGGATACATGGATTGCTGAATGTTCCGCAGGGTGTCCTCCGTGCCGGGCGGCAGACCGTCAATATCCGCGAGCGCGGCGGGCTGGAACGCAAAGAACAACGCAATGGAAAGAACCGGAATGAGAAGTGATTTCATGGCGTTATTCATGGTGTGCGCGTCTTTCCGAGACACACGTCTCTTATTTAAGCTTACTCCGCCTCGCAACAGTGTCAAGGATATTTGACTCTGTTGAGAATGAGAAGTGGAACCGAGAGAGGGCTGAAAACTCGGTTTCGATTGGCGGCAATTTGTGTTTTAAATCTTTTAATCAGGATTATATGTCGTTCGGATTTTCGATCGTTTTGGTATGTGTATTTATTTGTACTTAGCGGCGCGAGAAGGCCTTATTTGTCACAACCTATGAGTAAGCTTATATATATAAACACACTATGGGAGGGGACTATGAAAAACGTGGTTCGGAAAGTGTGGAGCTACTACTTCTATGACTCGCCGCAGGAGTTTATAGAAGACTTGGGGTTGGTGTCGCCGCCGCTTGCCGGAGTTGACGGGAATGATGTTCCTGAGTTGATTGATTTGCTTAGACAGGACGAGGCGCCGGCCAAGATGCGAAGAGTGCTGGGAGAGCATTTTGGTCTGGGTGAGAATGCAACATGCGGTGATATTTTTGATGCGTTCTTTGAAAAACATGCCTTTGAAATGAGAACGATTCATGATAGCGTTCGGAATAAGGAAAGAAAACTGACGAGGAAAGAAATCAGAAAATATTCCGAATGGGCGGGTCTGGACAAGGATTCTGATGAAGCGACGGTTAGGAAAGATATACTCAGTCGTTGGGAGAAATCGTGGTTTGCGCAAATTGCTAAGAAGCTTGAAGAGGATGGATTTATTATCGGGACATCCTATTTCATAAATCATGATTTCTTCGGGGTCGCTTTTAAGGATGAAACAGGAGCTTTCACGGTAGATGCCGATTGGATCGATGATAACATGGAAATCTGGTTGTCTTACAAAAGCGTGAGAGTGTTAGTAAGCAGAGGGTGTGATGAAGACGGATATTATTACTCACATAATGGAGATATTCTTTCGGACAAATGGGCAGTAATGTGTGCTCCGGAGAAATTTGAACGCCCTCTGATGGAAGAAGTTGGATATAAGCTCGCCGACAACTGCTTCGACGGGGAATATTGGTTCCGGTTCGACACGACAAAACCATTGGAAGCAGTCAGAGCCATAAGGGCATTGAAGTCGGTGAAGACTAAGATTAATAATCACTTCGATGCGATATATAAGTCTATTGAGTTAGCCGATGAAGCAGAAGGTTTAATAAAAGAATCGCCGAAAAGTGCGTTGAAGCTTGTCCGAAAAGCTTTGAAATTAAATTCCAAGAACAAGATTGCAAAAAAGGTGTTGAAGAAATTGAAGTGACTTGGGCTTTGCATAGCATGTTTATCAGGAGTTATGAATGACAGCCTAAATATGCGGTTGAAAGGTTTAAGACAAAATGATATATTTACCGAGAGTTTGTTAATATCCTGTGTTTTTTAAGAAAGGAAAAATAATGAGTGCGCCAAAACATCCCAAAGGAATATTCTGTCTCGAAGGAGATTGGTGGGGTATTAAAGACCAAACAACAGTAGAACCCGCCCTCGAATTACTGTCAAAATATTATGCAAATACGCCTCCGGTACCCTCTCCATTTTACATCCACAAGGATATTGGAACGATTGAAGAATTTGAGTATTACTTGAAAAAGTGGTGCCTAAATAAACATTCAAAATACAGCATTTTATATTTAGGGTTTCATGGTGACCCAAGTGTTTTATATGTCGGAGAAAAAAAGAAGTTAACGCTTGATGAATTGGAACTACTGCTTGAAGGAAAATGCAAGAATCGTTTTATTCATTTTGGTTCTTGCAGCACTTTGTTGGAAAACGGTAATAAGCTGAATCGTTTTATCAGAAACACAGGAGTAGAGGGTGTTTGTGGATATTGCAGAGATGTAGATTGGGTCACATCAGCGGCATTTGAGATACTTCTTCTTTCAGAATTACAAGATTGCTCCTTTCATCTAAAATCTCTCAAGAAATTCAAAGAAAGATTTATTAAAGATCATAGCCAATTGGTAAAAGAGCTTGAATTTAGGATGGTACTTAGAAGAAGCTAAATATGTCGTTCATTGCCAGTGTTTCCATGCGTATATCAAACGAAATCCGGCGCGTTTGCCCTTGCCGGAATACGGGTCGGGCAACCGGACTTTTCTGAGTGTGTTTGCCGTGTTGGGGATGAGGATGCCCGCCTCGGGATTGGAGGCGAGTTCGGCTGCTTTCGCGAAGACGAGGTTTTCAAGGCCGCGGCGTTTCTTCGCCGCTGACTTTAGGTTGCTTGCGAACGATCGAGTCGATTTAACGCTTAATTTCTTTTTTGAGTTCATCCAAGGAAAGAAGGTCTTTGTCTTTTATTTCCTTTAATGATTTGCGGGCGAGGCGGCCGAATGCGGCGGAATTGGAAAGCTGCCGAAGCTCCCGTTCGTCAAGCATCTTCTGCTTGAGAAACATCGCGTAATCGTAAACCTGCGCGGCGATCTCTTCGGGCAGATCTCCTATTGTGTTCTTGAGCTTTGTTTTAACGGACACCGGTATCACCTCTGCGTCCATTATATCTTGACATTCTTATTGAGGCAATAACGGACGTACTGGCGGCGCATTTACACCCGAGAATCGCCGCTTGAAAAAATTCTTCTGTCGTTCCGACAATTTCTTCCGTCATTCCGGGCTGAGACCCGGAATCCACGGGAAACAGGATGTTGGGGGCGGTTTTTTGCTTGCCGCGTCTTGCGCCTAACTGCTTTTAGCAATTTTCCATGGGGGATATTGAAGTACTTCCCGTTACGGCGCCACACGTTGTAGCGTAAGACAGGCGCCGGCGTTTCCGGAGTGAAACTTTGTGACCGCGGAGCGGTCAATCCATGCATTCCGGCGCGGAGCACCGGAACGAGTATCTCTTCGATCTTTAATGCATTTCATTTGAGATTCCTCGTTACGATCCCACGCGTTGTAACGCTTTTTCTCGTTACGGTGCTCCGCGCCGTAACGGAATGGCGAGGCCGCTCCCGCGGCCTTCAATGCATTATGTTTTTGTAGGGTCCGGGGCTCCGCACCCGGCCGCAGGCATGAAAGCAATGCCGCGCTGTTTAAGAGGCATTGCGGAAGTGAAAGTTTTGCGGGGGTTCTCAAGGGGGCGCTTTTTCAAAAGCGCCCCCTTGAGCGGTCGGGTGCGGAGACCCGACCCTACAAAAAACGTTTTTCAACCAAGAAACATTTTTCAATGTAAACAGATACGCAAGTGTCGTCATCCATTATTATTACGACTCTTCTCTTCCGTCATTCCGGGCTGAGACCCGGAATCCACGGGAAACAGGATGTCAGGGGCGATTTTCGGGCGGGGCGGTCGAACGTGTCGGGATCGGGTTCAATTTGATATGGCGTCGCCGTTTTGCTAAAATGTTCGGCCATGAAAGGTGCAATCGAAGTGGAACAGGCGCGACTCGACCGGGAAGAGGTTCGGAAATGGCTGATCAACTTCCAACATGAGGAAGTGATGAGGCGCTACGCGCACGTCGAGCACGGCGAGCATCTCCGCGACTTGTTCGAGAAGTACATGTACCCGGATTTCGATCACCGCGCGGAATACGTAGCGAGAAACGAGATGTTCCGCTGGGTGTCGAACGTTTTCAAAAGCGGGAAGATGGAGCGGCTGATGGGGGCGGCGAGCGTGTTTCTGGGGCGCCACCTCGAAGCGATAAAAGGTGAAAAAGATTTGCCGAAATACCTCGAGGCGGTGATCGAGACCTACGACATCGCGTGCCGGTCGGACGAGTGCATGACGGATGCGCTGCTCGACATCGCGCACTCAGATTCGGACCTCAATGCGGAAAACTACCGCCTCGTTTATAAAAAATGTTCGAAATACGAGGAGCGCGAGATTCAGATTCGGAACCTCGTGGCTGCGGGCGATTACGCGAAGGCGATAGTGGAGCGGGGCGGTTTTCTCGATTTCGTGATAGAGACCATGCCGCGCATCCCGCTGCTTTCGAGGAACCGCGCGGTTTTCGCTTTCAACGAAACGGTGACGATGATAAAAGCCGCATACCGCGCGTTCAAGAAATCAAAACCTCACCTCGACGAACTCAGCGACACGATCCAAGCCATCGAGTTCGGATATCTCAACGATCTGATGAAGTCCGGAGAATAGCCGCCGCCGGTTTTCGCGCCGGTGGCCGCTCGAGTGAAAACACCTGAAAGGAAACCGACGAGATGCCAAGCGGAAAGCCGAAGAGAACCGGAAAGAAAGCCTGCGAG
>JAKLIR010000282.1 GCA_022709505.1 bacterium
CAGCGGCGATACGATCGCCCCAATCTCCATCGCCTTATTATCATTAAATGTCGCAAGTATTATCTCCATTCGTTTATCCCTTCGTTTTCTCCGACCCCGGCGCTTTCTTTTGACCTCCGCTTCCGATTAAAATATAATCTAACCTGATTTGAGCGATTTATGAAGCCCGCGGGAGAGTGTATTCGATGAAAACAAGAGCGTCTTTATCCGTATGCGTGCTGCTTGTCACCGCGACATTTCTGTTGTCCGCACCGGCGGCGGCGATAGACCGGGAGCGCGGCGTCAAATTGGGAGAAAAAGCGCCCGACTTCACCTATCCGGACAGGTACGGCAACCTCGTATCTCTGCACGACTACGAAGGAAAGAAAGTCATTCTTTTCTTTTGGGTGTCGTGGTGCATCTGCCGGGATCAACTCCCGCTGCTCGAAAAATTTCGCGAACAGAATAAGTCCGGAAATTATGAGATAATAAGCGTGAGCGTGGACGCTCAAGGCGAACGATACGTGAATCCGATCGCCGATCTCGCCGGCGTGAAATATCCCGTTCTACTCGACCGGCGCGCCGATACCGCGCGACTCTATCACTATCCCGCGACCCCCGCGGTTTTCCTCATCGACGAGGCGGGCGCGGTAAAACATCAATACATAACCGAGTTCGAACTTTCGAAAGACGCCACGCGCGCGGAACTCGAATCTTTCCTGAATGAACCTCCGGTGAAATCGACGAAACCCGCGGATTCGAATATTTCGGATCTCCGCGCCGCTCTCGAAAAACAACTCGAACAAACGCCGGACGACGTGAATGCACGGCGCAAACTCGCGGGCGTTCTCATGGACACCGGAGACGCAAAAGCCGCCGTGCCGCACTGGGAAACGGTTGTCTCGAAGAATAAAAGATCGTGCCCGGACATCTTCAGCCTCGCGACAGCGCAGCACCTTGCGGGCGACGACGCCGGCGCTCTCAAAAACTGGAAATCAGCGGCGAAATGCGATCCGACGAATTACATCTTCTACCGGACCGTGCAGTCTTTCGAAGACCCGAATCAATTTTATTCGAAAGAGAAAATGAAGGCTCTTTACATCGGCCCGAAATAATCATCGCGGCGCCGTAAGACGGTGTATCCGCGCGAGGTGACACAGTGGAGAAGATTTGGACTTACTTGCACAGAACGAAGGTGGTTTTCGGAAACGGATCCCTTTCACGTCTTTCAGAAGAAGCAGCCGCGCTCGGCGGCGGACGCGCTCTCATTGTCTGCGGCCGCTCGTCGATGAAAGCCTCCGGCGCTCTCGATAAAACCACCGCGCTGCTGGGCAAGGACGGCGCCGTCGTTTTCGATAAGATACCGCCTAACCCGCCTCTCTCCGTCATGGAGGAAGGCGCGGCGGCCGCGAAGGAATCCGGATGCCGCTTGATCGTGGCTATAGGAGGCGGCTCCGCAATCGATTCCGCGAAGGCGATGGCGCTGATCGCCGCTCACGATTCCCCCGCGGTGGAATATTTCGAAAGAAGGAAAGTTTTCTCGGCGCCCGGACTCCCCGTGATCGCGATCCCGACGACCGCCGGAACAGGCTCCGAAGTGAACGCCTTCATGGTGGCCACCGCGCCGGACAGGGATTCCAAAATAGCCTGCGGCCCGCCTCAGGCTTTCCCGAAAACCGCGATCCTCGACCCGGAGTTATCGATATCCCTCCCGAAAAATCAAACAGCCTCGACCGGCCTTGATGCGCTCAGCCACGCGGTCGAAGCCTATTGGACGAAAAACTTTCAACCGGTCTCCGACATCAACGCACTCGAATCAATTAGATTGATTCTGAGATGGCTGCCCGCTGCCGTTTCAGACGGCGCCGACATCGAAGCCCGTTCAAACATGCTGCTCGCTTCCATGCTCGCGAGTCTCGCCTTCGGCTCAACAGGAACCGGAGGCCCGCACGGCGTCTCTTATCCGCTCACGGTAAGATGGAACCTCGATCACGGTTTAGCGGTCGCCTTCACTCTGCCGGAGTTCCTCGAACGCAACCTTCCGCTATTGGGAAAACAGCGGGCGGAACGTCTCTCGGACGCGCTCGGCGCGGATTCTCCCGGGGAAAGCATCGGAGTCCTGCGCTCGTTCTGCGAGAGCATGGGCGCGCCCCGCTCCCTCGGCGACATCGGCATAGGGAAAAGCGACATAAGCTCCGTCGTCGCGCTGTCGAGCAGAATAAATCTCGACAACTCCCCTTCTCCGATCACTGACAAGGAAGTCGAGAACATACTGTTGAAAAAACTTTGACCCGCTTCACGCGGAGCATCGCCATGCGGAGGAACCGCCATCAGAGCTGTAAACGTCGCATTCATAACACACGCGGCCCAGCCGGGCGGCGCTGAACTCAGCCTCATTGAACTGCTCGAACGCATCGACCGCAATGTAATCAACCCAACGCTGATCGGCATGGCGGAAGGCCCGATCCTCGACCGCGCCCGCGCCGCCGACATCTCCGTCTTCACTCTCGACACTCCCGAATCCATTTTGCGCACGGGCAGAAATATTTTCAGCTTCTCGGCGGGGCCGATCGCGCCGCTGCAAAAAGCGCTCAGCGCCCTGCCCGCGGTACGCGACGTCTCCAAACTCTTGAAAACCCTTAAAACCGACATCGTTTACACCAACTCCGCAAAGGCGCACGTCATAGGAGGAATCGCCGGAAAGACAGCCGGAAAAAAAGTAATATGGCACTTCAGAGACTACCCTGCCGAAACCGCCGTTAGAACTTTTTTCAGCGTGCTCTCCCATCCCGTTGCGGACGTCGTGGTTTGCAACTCTAAATTCACTTCGTCACAGTTTGAAGGGCGGCGCGCCCTGAAAGTCGTCCCGAACGGGATCCCGGTCGAAGCCGTGAAGCCCACCAAGGCTCCGGCCGCCGTGAAGGCGGGCTTCGGATTCGAACCGGACTGCCTTGTGGCCGGAACCGCCGGAAGGCTCGAACAATGGAAAGGCATTCACACTTTCATAGAGGCCGCGGCCGCTCTTTCCTCGAAATTCCCGACAGCTCGATACGTTGTCGCGGGCGCTCCGTTCTACGGAGACGCGGGTTATCCCAACCGGCTGAGGAACATGGCCCGTGAAGCAGGAGTCGCGAACCGCGTGGTCTTCACCGGACACAGAAACGACATCCACGATGTTATGAACGCCTACGACGTTTACGTCCATCCATCCGTGCAACCGGAGCCTTTCGGCAGGGGTATTGTCGAAGCGATGCTTTTAAAAAAGCCCGTGGCGGCCTCCCGCGCCGGAGGGCCGCTCGAAATCGTGGAAGAGAATAAGACGGGAAAATTCTTCGCTCCCGGAAATCCGCGAGAACTCGCGGAAGCCGTCTCGGGCTATTTCGGCGATGCGTCCGAGGCGAAAGCCGCCGGAGAAGCGGGCTTCGAACGCGCTTCAGTCTTGTTCAGCGCGGATCGCGTTGCAAGAGAAATCTCTGAAATCATTCTCGATTGTTTTAAAAGCTGACGACCAGAACCTGTTCAGCGAGAGCCCCCGTTCCATCGGGAAAACAGACTCCGCCCGCTCGTTCCCATCTTGTTGTCGAGGAAATATCCGGCCCAGAACTCCGAACTTTCATCCTCGAATCCCAAGATAAAGGTTCCTTTGAAGAAATCCGCCTGAAGGTTGAACGTCTGAGCCGTGAATACATCGTTCATGAGATCGCGGCGCATTGAATATACGAACCTGAGTCCATCCCCCGCCCTGTATATGTAATCCATATCGAGAGTGTTCCATTCGCTCGCCCCGAAATCATAGGCGGCGCCGACGAAAACATAATCTCTTCCATTGTAAGAGTAGCTCACGCCGGGCGTCAGGATGTTGCTCTCGACCCCGTTCTCCTTCGAGTTCTCGGAAACGAGTTCCGCGGCGGTCGATGTCCCGAGCGGCTTCGACATCCGCACTCTCGCATGATACGCGTACTCGCTGTATTTATTTTTCGTATCAGTGTTCTGAAGAACGGAACCGGCGTTGTAATCAAGCTGGTCATACCTGTCGTCCATGAAGGCGGCTTCATACTCCACCCCGGCCGTCAATGTTATGCCGTTCCCGATGTTTCTGGGTCCCGTTATCAGATACGGGGCTATCGATAAATCTTCACTATCGGAGATATCCTGAGTGAAAACGTCCGGCGCCGTTATCGATTCTCTTCCGTGATACTCCAGCTTATCCGCATTCGCCTCGATCCCGAGCGAAATGCCTGAAATGAGCGGAACGGGTTCATGTGAAAATGACAAAGAAGTGTTCTCCACTTTGCCGGACCAATTCCAATCCGTGCCGTAATAATCGTATCTGTTATCGGTCGTATATCTCGTGTTCGTCCGGTTTAAATCTATCTTGTACCGCTCCCGCCATATTTGCCCCGAAAGATAGACCGTCGTGGGCTTATAAGCCGTCGCCGTCATATTGGATTCATTGTAACCGTCCTCGATCCTCCTGTCGTATCCCCCAGAGATTTTCGACCGTCCCTTGGTGAACATCGACGCCGATAAGGACGCTCCCTCGCTCGTCTCGCTCCTGCTCAGTTCGCCCGTCAATGAAACATTGCTTACTGACAGGTTCTGAAATATTCGCGGAGTGAAAACCTTGAAGCCCTCGAAGTCTGACACATACTCGGACAGGGCCACGATCGTCGTGGCGCGCGGTTCGTTAGAAACCCACATCGAAGCATCAGCGGTCCCGGAGGTATTCCTCCGCATCTCGCCGCTCGGGCTCCATATAAAGCTTTTCCTCGTAGTAACGGAGTTCCCCACTAACGTCTTTTTTACAAGCGACGGATTGCTTGCGATGAGACTCGCCGTGTAATGCTGAGACCCGTCCGGCGCGAAATACGTGGCGTCGTTCATAGTGATACCGCCGTCTGAAGAATAGTTCGCCTCGAAACACAGAACCACGT
>JAKLIR010000283.1 GCA_022709505.1 bacterium
TCGATCTCCGCGTCGCTCGCAGACGGAGATGTTTACGGACAGGGACAGGATGTAGTGTTCACATACTCGGCTTCGGATAATATCGGACTGAGCGCGACATCGCTCGCGGTAACAGTGAAGAACAGCGCCGGAGCGACGGTAGCTTCATCAGCGGCCGCAACAGTGCTCTGCACATCAGCCACGGCCGGCAGCTATACCTGCACATGGAACACCGGAACGTCAGCAGCCGGCAACTACACAGTGTCCGCCACGATTCAGGACACGAGTGGTAACACATCGGCAGCCAGTGCCGCGGTTATAACGGTCAAAGCCGCTTTCTCCTTCGAGCAGGTGCACGTAATGCCGAACCCGGTCACGCTCCCGACAACTGCTAAGATCACGTTCCAAGTGACAAGTGCTTCCGCAGCGTCGATCGGCCTCGTAAATGTTGAAATATACAACAGCTTGGGCCAGCAGGTTCGCACTCTCATGGCACAGGTAACGAGCGCCGGATACAACGAAGTTGCGTGGGACGGCAAGGATTCGAGCGGCGGCTATGTCGCAAGCGGAATCTACTTCTACAAACTTTCAGGAATCTTCGCAGGAAACGGTGTCTCCGCGAAGGGCAAGATAGCAGTCATCAATCAGTTTTAAGGAATAAAATTCCGAGGGGCCTTATACAACCTCAAAGAAAGGAGCTGTAATCAGTGAGAGCCAAGGCAAAAATACTTGTAGTAGCGATGGTAGTAGGATCACTGTGGGCGCTGACGTCAGTAGCGAAAGCCGCAGACGCCCCCGATTTCCTTGTGAAGGGTGTATCGGCGCGCCCGGCCGCAATGGGCGGCGCATACGTAGCAGTATCGGACAAAGCGGACTCCGTTTATTGGAATCCCGCTGGTCTCGCACTTCTCGAAATCGGGAATGCTCAGGCCGTCCATTCGAACCAGAACGATTTCGATATCACGACCGACATGATCACATTCGGAATGCCGGTTGTGGATAAGAAATGGGGATTCGGCGCTGGATTGTTCTACTCATCAATAGGTGGGATAGAATATGTTCCCGCGGCCGCCAGACCCGTCGTTCTCAACACGTTCGACGAAACCGAACTCGGACTACTTGTCGGATTCGGTTACAAGGTCAGAGAAGATATCTCCGTCGGCGCGAGCCTGAAGTACATGAACCTGAAGTTCATGGGCTTCAACGGATCAGGATACGGACTTGATATAGCGGGTCTGTACATGCCGACAAAGAATATCTCTCTCGGCATAAATCTACAGAACTTCCTGTCAAACGATCTCGGCAGCGACAATCTTCCCTTCAATGCGAAGCTTGGCGGCGCCTTCACGACGAATGACAAGAAATTCAAAGTTGCCGCGGATATCGACACGAATGTAAACGACGACGCTGTCTTCCACATCGGCGCCGAATACATGGTCATCCCGCAGCTCGCTGTGAGACTTGGAGCGAATGACGGAGACATCACCGCTGGAATAGGTCTGAAAGAGATCAACGGCGGATGGTCGTTCGACTACGCTTATAACGATTCTTCTATCGGCGACACACACAGAATTTCCGTCGGATATGATTTCCTGAAGAAATAAATTCTCGGAAATCATCGGTAGAACGAAGAGAAGAAAATGTGAGGTTATTACAACATAACGGTAATTAGTTTGCTGCTCAACTGAATTTTGTTGTGTGAACCTCGCAAAGGCTCTCACGATATAAAGATATTGAAACCGGGCCGTAAGGCCCGGTTTTTATTTTAAATCGAATATTCGAAAATGATATTTTTAAGATATGACTTAATGAGTAAAACAAACATTTTGATTGAACCGGATTCGTCAATAGAGAGCCGAATAAGATGAAATGTTCATAACGGCGAACTGCTCGTTGTTGTCGCAATTTCTCGTTCATGTACATTCCGATAAAGTCACTTAAAAATGCTTCTTCCGCCTTGTATTTCATCCTATCTGGAAAATCACTCCCGGATACGAATTTAAGAATAAACTTATTGTTATTAAAGCAGTATTGAATCGCAATAAGAAATAAAAATTACTAAGAATGATTGAATATGTGGATGTGTCAAAGCCGAAGAAATGCTTGGTTGTAGCTGGGTTTTAAACAGATCATAAGTAGAATGAAATATCGAATTAAAAAGATTAATATGTGGATAGTGGACAAAAATAAGTTGAAAAGAAAGACGCTGAAAATGAATTTTTAAGAAAGCCGGCCCTGATTGTGAGTAATGGAGGAAAGAAGTTTCTCGATAAGGAAATCGGGCTTAATCCCTTCTGCCTCAGCATTGAAATTCGGGATGAGTCTATGCCTGAAGACAGGGAAGGCAAGTTCGCGTATATGTTCGATGGAGGCAGCATTAGCTCCACGCATTATAGCGAGAGATTTTGCACCGAGAACGAGGTTTTGTGAGGCCCTCGGTCCGGCGCCCCAAGATATCCATTTTTTGATGAAATCAGGAGATGAGGGTTCAGCCGGACGTGTTCCCCGAACAAGCCGGACGGCGTAATTCGTAACGTGATCGGGGACAGGCACGCGGCGAACGTGGTCCTGAATGGCTATGATCTCCGAACGGGTAAGAACTTTGTTGAGCACCGCCGAGATGGACGCCGTGGTTTCACGGACGATCCTGATCTCGTCATTTTCAGAAGGATAATCGATCTTGACGTTGAGCATGAACCTATCGAGTTGAGCTTCAGGAAGAGGGTAGGTGCCCTCCTGTTCGATAGGATTCTGAGTGGCGAGTACGAAAAACGGCTCATCGAGTTTGTATGTATGGCCGCCCGCGGTGACCAGAAGCTCCTGCATCGCCTGAAGAAGCGCTGCTTGTGTTTTTGGAGGGGTTCTGTTAATTTCGTCCGCGAGAACTATGTTTGCGAAGATGGGACCCTTAAGGAATCTGAAAGAACGGCCATGTGCGGAATCTTCTATGATTTCAGTTCCTGTTATATCCGACGGCATAAGGTCCGGAGTGAATTGAATCCTCTTAAAATCGAGGTCGAGCACATCCGCCGTTGTCTTTATTAGGAGAGTTTTTGCGAGTCCGGGAACTCCTTCGAGGAGTATGTGGCCTTTTGAGAACAGGCCGACGAGCACTTGTTCCACAACTTTATCTTGCCCGAAAATCGCTTTTTCGATTTCCTGCTGAATGGAATGAATGATTTCCGACATATCGTCTTTTTTGATGTGTTTGTCCGGAGACATGAGTAAGCCTTTCGATGCGGGATGGAATCAGGCGCCCGTTTTCAGAGCCCAATAGATTAATGGAACAAGTAGTTCGTGGTGTCCTGTTATGGATATGCCGCGGCCGTTGAGTTCGCCGGCGCGTCTTACCGGATTCAGGTTAGGGCGGTAGTGTTGAATGAAATCGAGGTTTACGCCGGTGAAGTTTTTAACATCCGTACCGAGGTTTCGCGCGACGGAAAGACTTTTCTCGACAATGAGGGGAAGAATAACCGCCGAACCCACGTTCAGAATCACGCCGCCGTTTCCGATCTCGGATATTTTCGCCGCCATGATACGAAAGTCCCTATGAGATGCTTCGCCGGCTTTGGCGGCGTCGAAAGACGGATGGATATGCACTATGTCGGTGCCGATGGCGATGTGAACGGTTGCGGGAACTCCCATTGCCGCCGCTGAAGCGAGCAGGCTGATTTTCTTGTAAGGCAGTTTCTCGGAGATGATTTTTGCGCCGATGGATTCGCCGAAGCCTTTTTCCTTGTCCGCTCCTTCGTTCACTGCGTTGTTAATGAAATCGGAAGTTTCCTTCGACATGCCGAAAACGCCGCTCTTAATCCCGGCGCCGACATCTTCGGATGTAGCCCCGATCATGGCCACTTCGACATCGTGGATCGAGCCCGCTCCGTTAAGTGCTATAGCGCTCACGAAACCGCGCTTCATGAGGTCTATAATCATCGGAGAAAGGCCGACTTTGATCACATGCGCGCCCATCATCCATATAACGGGTTTTCCCTTTTCGCGCGCGGTTCTGATGGCGGAAACGACTTTTTTGATATCCGACGCCGCGAGTATTTCAGGCAGGGAGTCCCAGAACGCCGCGAACGAACTCCCTTTCGAAATCACCGCAAAATCATCCTTCGTGACCTTATTCCGGCGGTTCTTAATAGGTATGGATTTGATCTTTGAAAGATCGACTTCTTTATGTCCGGGCATTTTCCGAGAGTTCCTTTTTCGACTTGATCTTGGATATGATATCGGTTGAAGAATGTTCCTTCGGGTCGCCGGTGATTATCACTTTTCCGCCGTAGGAAGCGACAATGTCCTTCTCGGGAACAGTCTCTTCAGTGTAGTCCGTGCCCTTGGCGTGGAAGTCCGGTTTCAGTTTCAGGAGAAGGTCATCAACTCTCGTCGAATCGAAAATGGTCACGTAGTCCACGAACTCGATCGCCGCGATCATGAACAAGCGCGCCTGTTCGGAGATGTGAGGGCGGCCGGGCCCTTTAAGCTTTCTCACACTTTCGTCGCTGTTGAGGGCGGCTATTAAAACATCGCCGTGTTCCTTTGCGCCTTTCAGATATCGCGTGTGTCCGACGTGAAGAAGGTCGAAGCAGCCGTTTGCGAGTACGACCGTTTTTCCTTCCGCTTTAGCCGCGCAAACGATTTCAGCGAGCTCGTCGAGCGTTTTGATTTTGTCTTGAAAAAAGTCTGTCAGCCGCATGTCCGCTACCTGATGTTTGTGTTGTGTATTCTTCACATAAACCCGGATTCGTCAATAGTGCGCCGAATCCAGTGCAATGTTCATAGCGGCGAACAGCTACGTTGTCGTCGCATTTTTTTGTTCACGTACATCTCGGTACGCTCACCGGCAAGATACTCCTTCCGCCTTGCTTTTCATCCGCTCTGAATCATTGCCCCCGAATCCAAATGACGGATTCGGGATAAAA
>JAKLIR010000284.1 GCA_022709505.1 bacterium
GAGGATAATGGACGCCGCGTTCAAGAACATCACCGGTGCTATGAAAAAGGGAATGACTGAACGGGATTTACAGGAGATTCTCGAGATAGAGATGTTGAAACAAAAATCCGAAGGCGTGGCTTTCGATACGATAGTCGCATCAGGGCCTCGTGGGGCCTTCGCACATGGGAAACCGTCCGACAGAAAGCTGAAAGACGGTGATTTCGTGGTGCTCGATTTCGGAGCGCGATTTAATGGATACAATTCCGACATGACGAGGACCATCCATGTCGGCGAATGTGATTCAGAATCGAGAAAAAAATATAATGCGGTGTTGGAAGCGCAAGAGAAGGCGCTCGAAGCATGCGTTGTCGGTTCGAGGGCGTCGAATGCGGACCGCGTCGCGAGGGATGTGCTTCGCGGATACGGACTCGAAAAATATTTCACTCACGGACTCGGACACGGCGTCGGACTTGAAGTCCATGAAAGCCCGAGGTTGGCGCATGTTTCGGATGATAAATTCAAGTCCGGCATGGTTTTCACGGTTGAACCCGGGATATACATCGAGGGATGGGGCGGCATTCGAATCGAGGACACGGTCGTACTTACGCATGATGGACCGGAAAGATTGACGAAAACTCCGAAAAAACTCATTTGTATATAAATTTCATAATTGACATCAATATTATTAATCATCTTCAAAAATATATCATTTAGTGATATGGTTTTATAATATTTAATTATCCTATGAGGATTAATAAGACATGCAATTTTTGATTAAAAAAAGACACACTCTTCTTTTAATCGGGAGTATGTGTATATCAGCAATTTTGCTTGCGGGGTGTTCCAAAGGCGGCGCCGATCTCAAACCCGCAAGGGAAAAAACCGGATCATCTTGGACTTTTTTTCGGGGTGATTCGGGATCGGCGGATGGTGTCGCAAAAGATGTGATCAAGCCCCCTCTTGCCGAACTTTGGATATTTAAAGCACGCGGAGAAATCAGATCATCACCTGTTGTGAGCGGCAAAATCGTCGTTTTCGGTTCGGCGGACGAATATGTTTATGCTCTGAATTCAGACAACGGCAAGGTGTTCTGGAAGTTCAGGACCGGCGATCAGGTTATAGCTTCCCCTTTAATCGTCAAGGACAAGGTTTATATAGGGTCTTATGATAGTTTTTTTTATTGCCTCGATATAAACACCGGTAAAGTGATCGGGAAATTCAAAGTCGGCGCACCGATAAAGGGAAGTGCGGCAACTGACGGCGACAAAGTATATTTCGGAGCAAACGACAACAAGATATACGCATTGAAGCTCGATACGTTGAGACTTGTGTGGGTTTTCAAAGCACCTGAATGGGTGGAAGCAGCTCCGCTGATCAAGGACGGTGTTGTTTACGCCGGGTGCGACGACGGTTCTTTATTTGCGATCGACGCTGTTACCGCCGCTATGAAATGGAGAAGCGTAACGAACGAAAGTGTTTATTCCACACCTGTTTTCGATGCCGGCAAACTATATTTCACATCATGGGATGGCAACATGTATGCTGTCGATGCTGCTGACGGCAGGCATGTATGGAACACAAAGATAGATGAGCAGGCTTCGGTATCACCGGCGATGTCCGGCGACATTCTGATAGCCGGAGGAATGTTCAACGGCGATCTTTCCGGAGTGAACAAGAAAACAGGAAAGATTTTATGGAGTCTTCCGACAATGGGCGGTTTTGACGCCGGTCCGGTTATTTCAGGTGATATAGCCTACGTCGGCTCTTTCGACGAATACTTTTACGCCGTTGACATAAAAACGGGAAAAGTTGTGTGGAGAAAACTCCTTAAGGGAACTATTCGAGGATCTTCCGCGGTGGCGGATGGGGTTATTTACGTAGGAACGAAAAAAGGAATTCTCCACGCTTTCACGCACGCTTCTAAATAATAAATATTACATTGAAAAGAATGAGGAGAGAAAGATGGCAAACGGCTCAGGCGGACAGACACTAAGAAACCTTCAGCCCGGTGAATATCTATGTTTTCAGGGACAGGCGAGCGATGAGATATTCGTTCTAAGGTCAGGCACGCTGAATATCTACGTCATTGACGAGGAAGGAATTGCGACCGGTGAACAGGTTGAATCCGGAGAGATACTCGTCGGAGTGGTTGACCAGCCCGGATCGTTCATAGGAGAGATCGGCGCTATATTGAAAGAACGCCGTTCGGCGTCGATCAGGGTGTCGGAAGACGGCCCCGCTCAAGTGATGGTGATAAACCTTCGGGGCAAGGGCTTTGATGCGACCGTTCTTTCGAATCCGAAGATAGGCTTTTCGCTTTCCAAGACGATAGCCCAAAGGCTCGGCGTCACAAGCAACAGCATTACGAGAAGCGATACTCTCACTTTCAAGGCGAAGGATCAGATCGAACATTTCTCAAAGTGGTTTTATGAACTGATAAACGAACTCGCTAAAACGGCGGAAACGCAAGGCAAGAACATAGCTCTTGTGGAAGATGCCCGAAAGATGATACCGTATCAAATCGGCCGGATGATAGACAAATACGGATATCTGCCGATAGACCTTTTTTCTGCGATATGTCTTCCGTTCGCTACGCATCAGACGATTTTCCACAACAGAATATTTTCCAAGGGAGCAGCCGGAGAACCGGCGCCTGAGGCGAGCGGAGAACCGAAACCGGGTGTTTCCGCATTCGCGCAAGGAGATGTTATCTGCCCGGAAGGAAGCACGGACACAAATCTGTATTTTCTGCTTGCGGGAAAGCTCGAAGTGTTCGTGGGACTGAGGTCCATCGAAACTATCGCTGAAAAAGGCGCCATATTCGGAGAGAATGCGATGTTCGGGGATCTCGCGAGAAGCAGCGGGGTTCGCGCTTTATCGACTGTTCACGCGATGCCGGTGCCGTCGGGACAGATAGAAGGCTTCCTTCTCAAGAAACCTCCGCTCGTTCTCCACGTTCTTAAAATGTTTGCTAAAAGGCTGCCCAAATTGAACGGACTCATGGTTCGCTCTTCGCAGCAAATGACTCAGACAATGGAACTTCTCGGCAAAGCCCCGGATAGTTGTCTTTTAAGCATTCAAAATTTCATCACGAGATTGAAATCGGAAGTTTCCGTGCTCG
This sequence comes from bacterium, assembly GCA_022709505.1. Lineage (GTDB taxonomy): Bacteria > UBP15 > UBA6099 > UBA6099 > UBA6099 > JAKLIR01. The sequence goes on from JAKLIR010000284.1 coordinate 3,104, forward strand.
GAGACGAAGCTACTCTTTTTATTGAAAAAACGGAAAACATGGCCGCGGAGCTTTCAACACAGTTCGATACTCTCGATGCCGAATACGACATTATCTGTCAGGACATCGGATACAGGCCGAAACCTTTGGACACAACCGCCAAGGTGGCAACGATTTCAGCGCCTAAATTCGATTTCGCAACGAAATACGAGGAGATGGAATCACTCGACTCCGAGCATATAAATTTCGTTTTGAACCCGAAGACGGATCAATTCAGAGCGTGCAGTGTCGAATATAGTCACGCGGATCTTTTCAGACAGGCGAAGGTCGCTGAAGAACGCTGGAAGGAGTTCCTTTTCGGCCGAATCCACAATTACGGCGAATCATCACCGACTCAATTTTTGACGTTCGACATGAATTCGTGCGGCGTACAGAAGCAGGATAGGGATTACGTTCTCAGAGGTTTGCAATACATAATCGAAAAAGCAGAACAGGAAGCCGCCGTATTGTTCGAGGAAAACACCTGCGGCGAGATCATGTATATACCCGATTATGTGAAGATCGAGGGCGATGAACTCGTCGATGAAGCAACAATCATGGAGATCATCGAGGCTTTCAGGAAAAAACCGGACGACCGCGAGAACCTGAATAAATTGAACGCTCTGTATTGGGACCTTATCATCGCGACGGTTCAAAAGAAACTGCCGCGCGTGAAAGACAATGTTATTCCATTTGAAGATAAGGATCTGCAGTTGGTCAACTTCGGACTTCTCGATCCGCAATTTTTGCCGGACAACTCGAACGTCCTGCAACAGATAGAAGAAGACAAAAATTTCGAACCGGGCGAAAGCCAATTGCAATACATCTACTTAACCGATCTTCTTCAGGATGTTTACAAGGATGCGTTCGGATTCAACAAGCTTCAGAAGCTCGATGTGGAAAAGAAAAATGTAGCCGCACAACTTCAAGCGTGTCGGGACAGAGTGAAAGCGCTGATAAAGGGAAGATCGGACATGGTCGCAATGTTCCCCGGCGGCCAGAGCGCATCTCAGTTTGTTCAGAAATACGACAACCTTGTAATAGGTATGGCGATTCTCGAACGAAAGATGAAAGCAGGAAGGTCCATTTCCAATGAAGAACGGGCTAAGATTGTTCAAGCAAAGAACGTAAAAACCGTTCTTTCGACTCAAATCGGGAAATTCCTGACGACTCTCAAGGGGCGTGTTTCTGAGGACCAATTGAATCAGTTCCGAACGCTCGGAGAGGAACTCGAAAAGAGAGTGCTCGAGGAACTGTATCTTCAGGAATTGTCCGTCAAACGTGACGCGATCATAAATCAGCACGTCAACGAAATGAAGTCGGTGACGATGAAGGCCAAGGAGACCACCTACAAGAACGAAATGATAAGAATAAAGAAATTCGTTCTTATGACCGCTAAGAAGAGCAAAATAGATCCCACCGCCGTGCTTGTTAACATAAGAGACATAGCAACGAAGACGAGAGTAAAAGGGATAATCGATCTTTTCATGCAGGAAAATGTCGATCCGCAGGTGTTCGATCCTTCATTGCAGAGGATAAAACAACTCGGCATTCCGAAACTCATGCTCGTTCCCGGCAGCGGCGTAGATGTTTACGACTGGGAAAAACATCTTTTCATAGTTCCTCTCACGCCGCCGAAATCCCTCGAGGAATCCATCGCGAACGCATTCGTGGAGTTCCATTGGGACATGGACGAGGATAAGAGCATGCGCGAGAGTTACGGCCAGATCAAACTCTACAATAAACTCTCGATAACGAAACTGAAACAACAGCTT
>JAKLIR010000285.1 GCA_022709505.1 bacterium
GTGGAAAACGAACAGCAAATAATCGATTTGCTCCATCTTGCGAACGAATACAAATTTCCGGTGATTCCTTTCGCCGCCGGTTCAGGCGTCTGCGGTGCGACCACCCCGATAAGCGGCGGCTTGATCCTCGATGTGAAGAAAATGAACCGCATCGTAGAAATCAACGATAAAACACTCACCGTCACAACCGAAACAGGCATCATAGGGCAACACCTTGAAATGGAACTCAACCGAAAAGGTTACACCATGGGGCATTTCCCCTCTTCCATATATTGTTCCGCTCTCTCGGGCTATCTCGCCGCCAGAAGCGCCGGACAGCTTTCCGCTAAATACGGAAAGATCGAGGACATGGTTCTCTCGATCCGTGGAATTCTTCCTAACGGAAAAGTGTTCGAGACAGTTAAATCCCCTCGATCCGCAGCGGGGCCTGACTGGAAACAATTGATAATCGGTTCCGAAGGTACGCTTGGAGTCATTACAAACGCAACCATGAAGATTTATCCATATCCCGAATCGAGGCTTTTCAGAGCTTTTATGTTCAAGGGCGTTCACGACGCTCTCGAATCCATCAGAAAGATAATGCGCGCGGGCGTCTCACCTGCCTCGGTCAGACTTTATGACGAACTCGACACGATTCTTATCGGATCAAAAAAAGAACCCTCAGTGGAATCACCTATCGATTTCGATCCCGACGAGGAAAACCTTGTGAAAACAGTCATGCACAAAGCCTTCGATACAATTCAGAACATCATGCTCGGAGTACCTAAATATTCCGGCCGTCTCGCGGAAAAAATAAGAGGCAACTGCCTTCTCGTTCTCACTTTCGAAGGTGTTCCCGATCTAACAGAGACCGAATTGAAAGTTTCAACCAAAATATGCCTTGAAAACAACGGTCAAGACCTCGGAGAAGACGCCGCCAAGCGATGGTGGGAAAACAGATACAACGTTTCATATAATCAATCGAGAGTATTCGACCGAGGCTCGTTCGTTGACACCATCGAAGTAGCTATAACATGGGATAAGGTTGAGGACTTATATAACGCGGTGAGAAAAGCCGTGGTATCTCAAAATACATTTATCATGGCGCATTTCTCTCATGCGTATATTCACGGATGCTCGATTTATTTTTCCATAATTTCACGGGCTAAGACCGAAGAAGACGCTGCTGTGCTTTACCGGAAGATTTGGGACGCGGCGATGGAAGAAGCATTAAAGTTCGGTGCGACCGTAACTCATCATCACGGAGTCGGCCTTCACAAAGCGAAGTATCTTATTAAGGAGCTCGGACCGCTTCACGATGTTTTTCAGGATGTAAAAAACACCATGGATCCGAATAACATTCTGAATCCCGGCAAACTCGGACTAAAACCTTTTTCGAATCAGTGAGGTGCCTAAACGTGCTCGATAGATTCAAACACGACATTTCATACTGTACTTTCTGTCCCAAGCTTTGCAGATTTTCGTGCCCTGTTACCAACGCCGAAGCTCGGGAAACAGTCACTCCGACAACCAAACTTAATTTCATGCACCTAATTCAAAAAAATTCCATCCCGCTCGACTCTGAAGTCGCGGACATTTTTTATCGTTGCGCCGGATGCCTAACGTGCAGGGCATACTGCAAACATAGAATCGATGTCCCCAAAGTAATCGAGGAAGCCCGTAAAATCGCAGTGGAATCCAAGGTTCATCCAGAATCACTTACAAGGCATTTAAGAACGTTTTCGGAGCATTTAAACCCCTACGGTCCCAAGCTTAAAGAAAAACTCGCGAGTCTCGGGCTCGAATCAAAAATTAACGCCTCAGCATCGACTTTGTATTTCATAGGTTGCACGACATTGTTTCATTTCAGCGATATTGCAACATCAGCAACCAAGATTCTCGATAGATGCGGCGTCGATTACGCTGTCTTTTCAGGTGAATCATTGTGCTGCGGCACACCCGCCCTTTTCAGCGGAGATCAGAAATCCTTCAAAGCCGTCGCCAAGGCAAACGCCGAGATTCTCAATAACTATGATAGAATCGTCACTAACTGTCCGAGCTGTCTCGCGGCTTTGAAAATTAAATATGAAGAACACGGCGTCAGAATAAAATCCGAAATTCTCCACTTCACGGAACTCGCCTCGGAATTCATTAAATCAGGACGTCTTAAAATCAATTCTCCATTTAATGAAAGCGCAATGTATCACGATCCTTGCCATCTCGCGAAATATTTCGGCATCCATGAGCAACCGAGGTATATATTAAGTAAGTTATTCTTTCCCGATAAGATTATCGAATTTTCATGGAACAGGGATAAAAACTATTGTTGCGGCGGCGGCGGACTTCTGCCTGTGACTCTGCCTAAAGTTTCAAAAACAATAACGAACAAACGACTCGAGGAATTCTATGAAGCTTCTCCTGATATGCTCGTTACCGCCTGCCCAACGTGCGAGAGAACTTTTCACAAAGCCGACCCTAAGATAAAGGTAATGGACATTATTTCATTGCTCGATGAAAAAACAAAGGATTGAAAAGCATTACATTCGAACATGACTGATAATTTTAAGACAAAATTCATCGTCAACCCTCAATCCTCAAACGGAAGAACAGGAAAATTCTGGCCTGACATACAAGCATCCATAAAGTCTCAACTCCCAGAGTTCGATTTCGACTTTACGTCCGCTCCCCACGACGCAACAAAAATCGCGGCTGCATCTCTGAAATCTGGATATGAAATGATAGTCTGCATCGGCGGAGACGGTACGATAAATGAAACAATCAACGGCTTTTTCGAAGATGGAAAGCCTATCAGAACTGACGCCGTTCTCGGAGTTCTCTGCATGGGCACCGGTGGTGATTTCGTAAAAACCGCAGGCATTCCGAAAGACTTCTCAGAAGCGCTACCGATTTTAGCCGGTAGAAATGCTCTCAAGTGCGATGCGGGCCATATCACTTTATGCACCCACAGTGGTGAAATCGTCGATAAATATTTCTTGAATATTACCGATTTTGGGATGGGCGGCGACGTGGTTTACCATGTTAATAATTCTTCCAAGGCATTAAAAGGGAAATTACCATTTCTTATGGGGATGCTCAAATCTCAGATTTATTACAGAAACAAAACAGTCCGTTTCGAGATTGACGGCAAAGATATCGGAGTTCGCAAAATTAAAAACGCTGTGATCGCCAATGGCCGATATTTCGGCGGAGGAATGAAGATAGCCAAAAACGCTCGGCTCGACGACGGCCTTTTCGACGTGATAATCATGGGAGACTTGACGATCCTCGATGCGCTCAAATGGGTGAAACAAATGTACACGGGCGACATCATCGATTTCAAGGAAAAGGTCGAATACTTCAAAGCAAAACAAATTCGTGCGACATCGGATCAGGAAGTATTAATTGACATGGATGGGGAACAACCCGGCAAACTCCCTATAAAACTCACAATTCTTCCCGGTGCAATACGAATAAAAACCCGTTCTTTCGCCTGACCCGTTTCTGAAATTTAATTTTCCTATTTGCGCAAAATAATACAATATTTTTCATATCCCGGGTGTTCTGTCAATTCCATCTCGGCGAATTTCAACATTTTCTCCTTGTCTCCTACTTTCGACAGTTCGATAACTTTTCCCGAATATACCATGAATGTGGTTCGAACTATAGCTCCGCCGTCTCCGAATGTCGTATATTTATCTATAGTACTTCTCAGAACATCAATGAAATCACTTCTTTCCGTAATTATTATGTCCGCGTCCTTCAGCGTCAGTTTTGCAAGTCCGTTCCTATCTACCACAACAATTTGCGTCAGCACCTTCTTCCCAAGGCCCAAAAAAACCTTTTTTGTTTCCGTTCCCGATATCACCCTGCAAGATGTATCTTCGAAAACAACATTCAATGCGACTCCGTCCGAAGCAATATTCTTCGATGCTATCTCCATGGCCTCGCTCTCACTTATTCATTCCTTAGATAGTGAAGAAACAAGCGAAGAAGCGCCTGTTGCAGTTGCTCTTATAAGGTTCTGCTGCTTGTCTATTTCGACTTCCACCTCAATCGAATCAGGATCCGCTCCGGAATCAACAAGTGTTCTTATTATTTCCGTTCTAAGCAATTTCAGATCACTTTCCGTTGGATCAACCACGCTCTTTTCAAGAACATTTTTCATCAACGCCATACCAACGCCTATAGCAGAAACAACTTCGGCGTCACGACTTCTTTTATATGGAAGCTTCAGCACTTCCGCAGCTCCCGGCGCCACTACCGATGCGCCGCCGCCGCCGCCGGTCAGGCTCAACGCCGATTCGACGGGATATTCCGTCATCAATTGTCTGCAAACAACCGCTATCTTTTCAGATGAAATACGAAGCACTTCTCTTGCAAGTTCCTCCACCGAACTGCCGAGTATTTCGGCGAGTGGTTCGAACGCCTTTTTCGCGGCTTCGGAATTTCCATGAGAATAATCATCGCTCTTCAAAATGCCGAGGACATTCGCGGCGCACGTGGTAGTCAATGCGAAAACATTTCCTCCCCCGCTTTCCACCACAACATAATCATCCGTATCACCTTCTATCGGTTTGACGAACCTTACTTTCGGATTCTTCCATTCGTCCGATTCCGAAAAACATGAATATGAATATCCGGCTATGTGCGCGCTTCTCGGCCCGACATCCACAATTTTCCCTTTCGAAACCCTTATCATCGATCCACCCGCGACACCGATCGTCCGCACATCGAGCGTTTTCAAATATATTATGTTCCCGCCTATCATGGCCTGTTTTTTTTGCGGCTTTCCGTTCAGAATCATGCTTATATCAGTACTCGTCCCGCCGACCTCGACGAAAAAACCATTCCCGATTCTTTCATAAAGTATCGCAGCCGAAACTCCAGCGGCCGG
>JAKLIR010000286.1 GCA_022709505.1 bacterium
GACTGCGCCGTCGCGAAGGGTGGAGACACGTCGGTCACCGCCGCGATGCTTTATTATCCTCCGACCAATTTCGACTCTTTCAAGGGGGGATTCGCGCAGGTGCTCGAAATCGAACTGAAAAGAATGGCGAAACTAAAAAAGAAATCCGAAGTTAAGGAATACAAAATAAAAAATTCTCCGATAACTTATGTGGGCCAAGCGCCGCCGCTTTTCATAGCATACAGCGATCCCGACAGCATTGTTCCCACCCAACAACAGACCGAAATGATCGCAGCCTTGAAGTCGGCGGGAAGGATTTTCGAATCGTACGAGGTCACGGGCGAGGGGATGGACCACGGGTTCATACTCTCCAAGCCGGATTCCCCGCAGAGCATCGAGGCGAACCGCCGCATGTTCGCTTTCATGGAAAAGTATTTGAAAGGGAAGTAACTCAAAGCCGCGGCCGCTGCGAACTCGAGTTCTCATTGAGGCGCGAGCGAAGCGCCACGCGGTTTTCCCCTTGTGCGGCGGGTTCGATTTACTTATTATATTTTCATTCAGCCGGGAGCGAACTCGCGGCGAACGGACCGGAAACTCGAAACGGGAGTCAAGGATGAGATTCAAGATCGAACACAGATTCGAGGGCGCCCCGATAGATGCGGTGCTCGAATTCCTTACCGAAGAATTCATTTTCGACGCGAACAAACTCCCCAACGTGCAGGGGAGCAAGCTGCTCGAGGAAAAAATAACCGAGGATATGAAATACTGGAGAAACGAATGGTGCGCCCACGGGCAGATTCCGAAAATCGTCCAGCACATCATCCAGCCGAAAATGCTCACTTGGGTCGAGGAAACCACATATTACAGGAAAAAGAAAGAGTATTATACCAAGATCACGCCGTTCTTTTTCAGGAACGTATTCAAATGTGAAAACAAGGGTTATTTCGTGAGAGTGTCCGATCATGAGGTCAAGCGGGTGCAGGAAGGATTGCTCGAAATAAAAATCCCGGTGTTCGGACAGATGATAGAAGAGACGATCATCTCCCACCTGAGAAAAAATTTCGATGAAGAATACAAAGTTTCGTCCAAAATCGTGAAAGAAAAGTTCGGTGTTTGACACGCCATCACACACAGTGCGGCTTTAGAGAGAGAAGGGTAAGTTCATCGTGGTTTCAGCTAAAACACCGAGTTCCGGACGAGACGGCAGAGTGCTGTCCCTCGTATTGATCGCGGCCATCCATGCCGTGAACCACGCACTCTTTAACATGCTCACGCCGCAGGGCATAACGATATCTCACTATTTCGGTTTCAAATCGCTTTCGAACATAACGGCGGGATTCACTCTCTACCTGTTCTTCTACGGGTTCGGCCAGATTCCGATAGGTTTCATTTCGGATCGCGCCCCGAGGAAAACGATACTGGCGGCCGGGGCGATGCTCAACGGGCTCGCCATAGCAGCGGCGGGGGCGTTTCCGACCTATAGAGTATTTCTCATTTCGCTCGCTGTCGCAGGGCTCGGCGCCGCCGCTTATCACCCGGTCGGCGCGGCATATCTCTCGGAACTGTTCAGCGAGGCAAAGGGAACCGCGCTCGGAATAAGCGGAATCGGTGCGACCTTCGGCCTGACGCTCGGCCCGTTCCTCGGCGGCGCGTTGTGCGAGCGCATCGGATGGAGAAACACGTTTTTCTCGTTTTCGGCGGCGGCGATTTTAGTATCGATTATTTTTTTCCTCGCGGCGAAGGAACCGGCGCGGGAAACCCGAGCGGGGCGCGCGGCCGGGAAGATCGGCTGGAGCCGGCCGGTGATAATATTCCTATGCCTCGCCGCGGCGGTGTTCACGTTCCGCGAATTCTCAGGATGGGGAGGCTACTACATCCTTCCGATCTTCCTCGAATCCTATCATCGTTTTTCGGTGAGGACGGCGGGCCTCATCAGCGGGCTGCAATCAGTTGGCGGGTTGTTCGCGCAACCGCTCGGGGGTTATTTTTCTGACCGCGTCGGACGGCGTCGTCTCATGAGCGTTCTTCTGTTCTTCGTGTTTTTGATAGTTATCGCGATGCCGTTCTGCGGCAGGAGCATGATCGTGCCTCTCGTGTTGCTGTACAGCGTGGCTTACACCGCCACCGTGCCGATAATCGACGCTATGATAGCAGACAGGACGCCGCCCGCAATCAGAGGCGGCGTGTTCGGATTATTCATGGCCGCCGGCATCGGCATCAGCGCTTTTTCCCCGCTCGCTCAAGCCGGCATACTCGACGCGACGGGCGCGAGCTTCAGGGGTTTCGTGACGTGCTTCTCCCTGCTGGGGACGACCGCTCTCATATCATTTGTCATATTGTTGATGTTCAAGGATGCCGGGAAGTGAAGCTTCCGGCTGTGATCCCGTTAAGCACATCGATGAAAAACCGCGGGCTACGCCGTTTCCGTTTTTCTCAGTGTTTCGCGGTAGGAGTCGAGGTTGCTTTTCGTCACCTGATGCATACCGGTATCCGCCATCTTGCTTGTGGGGATGCCTCTCAGAACGGTGTCTATTCCGGACCTTGCTATCTGATAGAGGTAATCCATCAATCTGTAGCCGATTGAGTACGGGCGCTGGGCGACCGCCATGTGAATGACGCCGTTTTTTATGTGCTCCATGATCTGCTCGTCCGCATTGACGCAGACGAGAGCAACTTTGCCGGCCATGTTGCGCTGCTTCAGAAGTTCCGCGTAAATTTTCGCGCTTCCGCTCGATACGCAGAACACACCCTTCAGCCCGTCCGCGTCCAGAGTTTTCTTCGCCGTGGCCTGCATCGCCGAAAGACTGTCGTCGCCTCCGACCTCCGCGATTATCCTGATGTCGCGGTATCTGCAGATCGCATCTTTGAAACCCGTGATCCTGTCTATGCAGCTTTGTATTATGAGAGAAGGCGAATCTATGGCGATGCCGCCGCTGAACGACACCTGCTTGGCGAGGACGTACGCGCAAGTGCGCCCCATCGCCGGATTGTTCGCCCCTATGAAAAAGGCGCGCTTCGAATCCGGCGCGTCAGAGTCGAACGTCACAAAGGGAATCCCCGCGTCCGCGAGCTTGTTGAGCGAAGCCGCCGCAGTCCTTCCGTCTTGCCAAGCAACGCCCGCGGCCTTAACTTCCTTGTCTTTAAGAATCTCGTCGATCGCTTTCACCTGCCACGCGGATATCTGCTTCTCGTTCGCGCCTTCGAACGGCGGACTCAACCGCAAGGCCTCGGCCTGAAACTGGCCGCACGCCGCTTCGATCCCCTGTTCTATGAATTTCCAGTATCGCGATTGTTTTCCGTTAAGCAGGCTCAAGATGGCTACTTTCATAATGAACTATTGTATATAACGGCAGGCTTAAACACAATATTCTCTGTGAAGCAAGAGCCCTTTTTTGGAAAGGAAGGCGGCGCGGCCGGAATTGGCCGCTATACTTAAATACGGAACAAGGCAACCCGCGTTCCCCGCGAAGGCATGGCCCGCGGGCCGCGATCGGAGGAAACAGCGATGAACTTGCAAGAGCTTGTGTCGCTCGGACGCGCAGTGATATTCGACGGAGCGATAGGAACGGAGCTTGAAGCGCTCGGAGAACAACCGGGCGCGGAGTCCAACATCACAGCGCCGGCCGCCGTTCTCGCCGTGCAGAAGTCGTACGCGGAATGCGGTTCGGATGTAATAATTTCGAATACGTTTTCAATGAATCCGATCTACATGGCCGCTCACCGCTGTGATTTCGGCGTCTCGGAAGTAAACATCAAGGGCGTCGAGATAGCGCGCGAAGCTTCGGCCGGAAAGACGCTCGTTCTCGGAGGCGTGGGCCCGACGGGACAGATGCTCGCCCCCCTCGGGACTTGCACCGAAGAGCAGGCGTTCGCATCTTTCAAAACGCAGGCTGAGATTCTCGCGGCCGCCGGCGTGGACGGATTCATACTCGAAACTTTCATCGATCTCACCGAATTGATATGCGCTTTGCGCGCGTTCCTTTCCGTGTCCGGGCCGCCCGTCATCGTGTCGATGTCGTATTCAACCGAAGCCGGGGGAGGGCGGACGGTGATGGGCTCTTCAGCGGCGGACTGCGCCGCGGCCGCGCAGAGGGAAGGCGCGTTCGGAGTCGGCGCTAACTGCGGCAACATACCGCCCGCGAGGATGGCGGCGATTGTGAAAACCTACAAAAACTCTTGTTCCTTACCGATACTTGTGGAGCCTAACGCCGGGACTCCCCGGCTCGAAAATAACCGCACGGTTTTCGATATGCGGCCCACCGATTTCGTGAAGGGTGTCATGGAGTGCATCGATGCGGGCGCGACTCTTCTCGGAGGATGCTGCGGAACATCTCCGGCTCATATTTGCGCTCTCAAACAGGCCGTGAAAGAACCCACAGCGCGCTGATCCGGACTCGGCTGTTTCCATATAGCATCAAAACGGGAAGGTTACCACTCGATTTCGCGCGCGCGTTTCCTTTTCGGGCCCTTCAAAAGCATGTAAATAATGAAATGCGGCGCGAGAACCAAATAACATGACAGATATATTATGAAGTGATGGAATATTCCACGGTCCTTGGCGAAAGGGCTCTCCCGTGCTTCCTCGAGTTCGATGGCGGACTCGGGGCAATGATACTCGCAAAGTCCGCAACCAACGCAAAGTTTTTCGTTCACGGTTCTTATTCCGGCGGTCGTGCTGATCGCTTTCCCCGGGCAGATCTTCTCGCATCCGCCGCAATCCGTGCAGGTCTCCGCGTTGAAACGAGGAAGGTATTGGCTGTTCATCACCGCGCTGGCTATGCCTCGTTCGTAGCGGAGTTTCTTAGATAAGCAGCAGCAATCGCAACAACAACACACGCTGTACGTGTAGGGCTCGACGCACCATTCCACGGACAGCATCAACCCATCCTTGTA
>JAKLIR010000287.1 GCA_022709505.1 bacterium
CTGTTCCCGAGAAGCGCACGACCGTCGGGGAGAAATCCGCCGTTTTAACTTTCGACGCCGCTTTCTTCGCATCGCTTTCGGAAAAGAAAGAAGAGATGACGACGTGGTGCATGGTGACCGGAGGCGTTTTCTCCGAAATCAATTCGGGTTTATACCCGAGTTCCGCGAGGCGCGCCGCTTCCCGGCGGGCTTCATCCTCGTAAAGGAAGCTTCCCGCGGTGACGAGCCATGAAACGGAAGTTTTCGGCGCCGGCGCCGGAGCGGCAGCCGGCGATTTGATCTGGGGGATTCGTTTCGGCGTGGGTTTGATCGTCTTCTTCGAGTGAAGTTTTTTCAGCTCGTTCGTTTCCGGCGCGGTCGGAGCGAATTCCACCGGCGCGGGCAACGGGAGTGTCGAAATAAGTGAAGATTTTACCTGCGGGGCGATTTTCTTTGCGACCGGTTTTGGTTCCACCGGTATCTTGTACGGAGGATCGAAGTCGGCCCCTCCGAGACTTCTGAACCTGTCTATGATCACCGCCGCTTCCGCTCTCGAAAGTTCTTTTTCCGGCCTGAACGTCCCATTGCCGTATCCGCCCATAAGGGCTTTCCCTCCGAGGGGGGTAAGGCCGCGCGATGCGAGGAAAACGAGAGCCTGATCCCGGGCGGGAAGGGCGGAGGCGTCCTTAAAAAGACCCGCCGCGTCCACCTCGGAAGGCATTTTCACATCGAGGGAACCGAGCAGCGCGCGAACCGCGTCGAGCCGCGTGATCCCGCCGGTTTTGTTCAGGTCGTCGAGGTAATCGACTTTGATGCCGAGCGCGGTGAGGTTGCTTTTCAGCGACTTTATCTGTTTTTCCCGCTGGTCCGGATCGAGACTTGTGATGGACGAAAAATCCATTGAAGTGTCGAGTATCGTTATGTAGTCCTCGAAGCTCGACGGCAGGAAATTGTCGGCCTTGACGTTCAGGCGCAGCTTGTAGCGCCCTGCGAAGACCTCTGCTTTTTCGAAAGACTCCTTGCTAAGCGCCAGCCTTTTCGAGCCGGGTTGGTCGAAAGTGCTTTCTGTCAGAGGGATCGGATTGTCGAGTTTCGGAGAAATGATGGCTGCTTCCGCGACGGCCGGGTGCTGCGTCTTAAAGTAAATCGATATCGGCGAGTTGAAAACCCTGTACAGTTGAGAAATGAAAAGGAGTCGGAAGAATTCATCTTTGGGGCAGATTTCGTCGGGTTTGAATTCGCGCTGGTTTTTATTCGGATAGAAACCGTCTTGAGCGAGAGAGTTGACGGTGTCCGCGCTCCACGCTCCCGCGATGTCTGTGAAATCCGCTTTTTTCGTTGATGGGAGGATGATGGTTTTCGGCTCGATTCTGAAATCGGCCACGGATAGATTGCGCGAGGGTTTTGCGGGCTGACCATCGTAAAAGTCTTCCTCATCTTCCTCGAAGGGCGCCGCCGCGAGAAGAGTGTCTTCGCCCGTGGTTTGTTCCGTTTCGTTTGAGGATGGGAGCGGCTGTTCGTACACCGGTTTTTTCGGTTCAGGTTGCGCGGGCGTCTGTTTTTCCGTCTCGGGAGTTTTCTTCTCCGCCGGTTTGGGGGTTTCAACCCATTCGCCGGGATTGGTCTTATAGCTGACGGACGCCGCGACCGGCGAACTGAAGCTGTCATTGTAGTTCAGTCCGCCCACGGACACATCGTAGTTCGCCGTCCTGTAGTTGACTCCGAAAGCGGCGGATCGGTCTTTTTGGTCTTTTAGGAAAATATTGTCCGTGATGGTGCCGGCTATCGCCGCGAGCGGGCTGCGGTTCATGTGGTACTGAGCGCCTATGTAGAAAAGGGTGTCTCTTGAACTGTCGGGCGAATCGGAGTTCTGATAGTTGATGAGTTTGAACCCGGCGGAAACCACGAGCCAGTCGCGAAGCGGATATGAGAGTCCGAAATTATACACGGACGGCAATGTGGTTGTCAGACCGGACACCTGTGTTTCGCTCGATGAAGATATGTTGTTAATCGCGTTTTGCAGGGAAATCCCGGCGACGAGCCCGCTCGCGAATCTTTTCGACGCTCCGAAGCTGACGCTCAACCCGGACCCCTTATCGGCCGGGTTGCTCAGCCCGCTCACCGTCACGAACGACGGAGTCGTATAGTTGAAAGCCGCTATCTCGGCGCCCGCGTGGTATTCCTTGAACGGAAGGCTCATGACGTACGACACGAGGTTGCGTTTCATTCCCGTGTCCGTTCCGCTTATGAAGTTGAATGCTTTTTTATTTCTTGCGTATGAGGCGACGTAATATTTGAAGCCATCGTCTCCGCTTATGGTTTTGTTGAAATTGACGAGAGCGAAAGAGTATCTCGGGCTTATCACGAGGCTGATTTCAGCCGGATTCGTGAGGTAGCCGAGAGTGTCCAAGTTCGAGCCGCTCGCCGACCCGCCGAGCGAAATGGAGATCGGGCCGATCCCGTAAGCGTAGCTGCCCTCGAAGGACGAGAACGCTTTGAGGCACGCCGCGCACATAGCCGAAACGGCGATTATCGAAATGAGAATGGCTCGAGTAGTTTTTTTCAATTTCCCACTTTTCTCCGCGCGGATACGCGGAGCGATTCACATGCTTTCCGGCGCGGAGACTCCGAGCAGCCGCAATCCGTTCGCAAGAACCGTGCGCACCGCCGTGCAAAGTCCGAGCCTCGCCGCTGAAATTTCCGGTTCTTCGGGCGCCACGACTCTATGATCATGGTAGAACGTATGGAAATCTCCCGCAAGCTCCGTCAGATATGTTATCAAACGGTGGGGTTCCCGGGATGTCGCCGACGACTGAATTTCCACCGGGAAGTCCGCGAGCCGCTTCATCAGAAGCAGTTCCTTTTCTTCTTTGAGAAGCGAGAGATCGCCGCCGTCCTTATAGTTGAGCCCGGACTCGGCGCCTTTCGCGATCAGGCTGCATATTCTCGCATGAGCGTATTGCAGATAAAAAAGCGGGTTCGCTTCGGATTTCTCCTTGGCGAGCTCTATGTCGAAATCGAGGTGGCTGTCCCGGCTTCGTGTGAGGAAGAAGAACCGGGCCATGTCCGTTCCGACCTCTTCGATCAGGTCATCCAGCGTTATCATGTTGCCGGCGCGCTTGGACATCCTCACATAGTCGCCGCTCTGCTTGAACCGCACAAGCTGGACGATCAGCACTTCGAGCCGCGCGGGATCGTATCCCATGGCTTCCACGCCGGACTTCATCCTGTCTATGTAGCCGTGGTGGTCCGCTCCCCATATATCTATCACGGTGTCGAAGCCGCGCTGATATTTGTTGTTATGATACGTCATGTCCGCGAGGAAGTACGTGGGCCGCCCGTCCGATTTCTTGAGCACGCGATCCTTGTCGTCCTTGTACCTCGAAGTGGCGAACCAGAAAGCCCCCTCTTCCTCGTAAGCCTCGCTTCTGCTCACGAGAAGTTCGAGTGTTTTTTCGACGAGGCCTTCGTCATGGAGCTGATGTTCCCTGAACCACACGTCGAACACTATTCCGAATTTTTTCAGGGTTTCGGCCTGATAGGCCAGCATCTTCCTTATGGCGAATTCGCCCATGGCCGCTCGGCGTTCATTTTCGGGAAGGGCGAACACTTCCTTTCCGTTCTCCGCCATGAAAACCTTCGCTATCGGAACGAGGTATTCGCCTTTGTAGCCGAGTTGTTCGGGGTCGATGGTTTCGCCGAGCGTCTCTTTGCATCTCAGTTCCACGGACTTCGAGAGGTTCTCTATTTGATTGCCGACATCGTTCACGTAAAATTCCCGCTGCACATCGAATCCGGCGGAGGAAATGATCGACGCGAGAGTGTCGCCGAACGCCGCGAGCCGGCCGTGCCCGACCGAAAGAGGGCCCGTGGGGTTCGCACTCACGAATTCGACCTGAATCCTCTTGCCGCCGCCGAAGGCCGTTTTCCCGTATTCAGCGCCCGCGGCCGTGATTTCGGCTATGGTTGACTGCAGTGTCTCCGGTTTGAGCGTGAAGTTGATGAATCCCGGTTTCACGGCCTCTATCTTTGAGAAAATGTCGCGGTCGATAATCTCCGCCGCCTTGCTCGCCAGATCGAGAGGAGGTCGCTTGACCTTGCCGGAAACCACGAAGGGGAAGTTCGTTGCGTAGTGCCCGAACTTCCGGTTTTTCGGGGTGTCGATTTGTATGCTTTCCTTGGGGCCGATTGCACTTGCATCGATTCCCATCTCAACAAAAGCCGAATGGACGCGCTGCCTTATGAGATCGATCAACATTTATTTTACATCCGATCTTTATCCCGTCGCCGGTAGGTTCTGAGAAGCCGTAACGCGGGAATTATATTCCGATAATATTATCACAAAAAAAATTAATTTGTTAATTAAAAGCACTTACATAGATGACACTACTATCAGGCATCCCCGCGATCCGCGAGAGCTTCGAGAAGCTTGCTTTCCGGGATTTCGCCTTTCCTTAGAATGACGATGTCGCCGTTTTTCACCGAAATAACGGTGGAGGGAAGCCGCTGTTCGATTTCGCCCGCGTCTATCGCCGCGTCGATCATGCCCGGCAACTGCCGCAAGCCTTCGGCGCAAGACCTCGACTCGGGATTTCCGCTAACGTTCGCGCTCGAGGACGCGAGCGCACCGCCGCACCTTCTGACGAGGTCGCGGCATATTTCGTGAGCGGGGAGACGGAACCCTATCGAGGAAGACTGCGCGATCTGTTCCGGCATCATCGCGGTGTCCACTTCGAGGATCACCGTGAGCGGCCCCGGCCAGAACTTCGAGATTATTTTCTTCGCGGTCGGGCTGATCTTGGCGCCGAACCTGTCGAGAACGTTAACGTCCGATATCAGAAGTTGGAAAGGTTTTCCTTTCGGCCGTCCTTTCGCCATCACAAGCC
>JAKLIR010000288.1 GCA_022709505.1 bacterium
CATGTTCTGCGAAAGGCGGATGTGATACTGGTCTCGGATGGAATTAAGGATAATCTCTCGCCGGTCGCGAACGTGGAGATCATGCCGACGCTCAACGCCGCGCTCACCCGCTGCCTGAGACGCTACGGAGCGAATAACGCCCGAGTGGCGGCGATTCCTGAAGGGCCTTATGTGATCCCCTGCCCCGTCGCCTGCGTTTGAGAGTAATCGAGACAACACCTCCCGCGCTCGAAGCCGCGCGGGAGCGTTCGAACGAAAAAACGCCGAAGACGAAACGTATGAAATTATCTAAGGAAGAGGACGAATTAAATGATTATAGGAATAGTGGGACTGCCTAAATCGGGGAAGACGACCATATTCAACGCCGTGACGGGCTCGAAGGCGCAGACCGACGCTTTCATATCGGAAGAGTCATCGAACGTCGCCGTTGTGAAAGTGCCGGATGAGAGAGTTGAAAAACTTTACGGATATTTCAAAGACCCGAAAAAGATTTTCGTTGAACTGAAGTTCATCGATTTCGCTCCTTTTCATAAAGGCATGGGAGAGAAGGGTTTTCCCGCGAAACATCTCGGGGACCTCCGAGCGTGTGACGCGCTTCTGTTGGCGGTCCGCGCATTTGAGAGCGAGGCCGCGCCTAATCCCGAGAAAACGGTGGACCCCGCGCGCGACGCGGAAACCCTGTTTCTCGAACTCGCACTTGCGGACCTCGAAGTGATCGAACGCCGCCTCGAACGCATCGAACAGGGAATGCACCGCGGCAGCAAGGACGAGCGCCCCATGCTCGAAAAAGAGAAAGTCCTCATGCTCAGGTTCAAGGATATCCTTGAAAACGGTGAGCGCCTCGATGTTTCAGAACTATCCGGCGAAGAGTTTCAGATCCTGAGAAACTTCGGCTTTCTCACGATCAAACCTCTGATCTGCGTTTTGAACATTCATGAGAACGACATAGGAAAAGGCGTCTCTGAAAAAGCAGCTCCGGCAATGTCCGGAAAAAATCTTCCGGTGATCGAGCTATCCGGAAAGATAGAGATGGACATAGCCGCGCTGGACGAGGAAGACAGACCCGGCTTCATGGAGGAACTCGGCATAAAAGAAGCTGGTAGAGACAAAGTTCTAAGATCGATGTGGGAGCTGCTCGGACTTATCGTCTTTCTGACGGTGGGCGACGATGAAGTGAGGGCATGGCCGTTGAAGAAAGGCGAGAACGCCGTCGCCGCCGCATCGAGAATCCACTCGGACATCGCACGCGGCTTCATCCGCGCGGAAGTGGTCCTCTATAGCGATTTCATCGAACACGGGGGCTTCGCAGGAGTTAAAACCGCCGGGAAATTCAGGCTCGAAGGTAAAGAATACATCCCGAAAGACGGCGACATCATACATTTCAGATTCAACGTTTAACCCGAATTTTTCACCGAAAAATTCCGGAAAATCGTAAAAAGGGCGATCTACTGCGTTGCATCATCGGCTCGAACTCGGTCACATACGAAACAGTATGCTCCCTCGTTCTCGCTCGATGCGTCTTGTATCTCATCTCTTTTTCCGATTTCAACCCACATTGGTAAAAAAAGTGGGTTAGCCAAGCGATTCATAATTTACATCGGTTTTCACGTATTGCCTCGGTTTCGTCGATAATACGTCTAATCCAAACGAAAAATTCCGGGATAAACCCGAATCCGTCATTCGGATTCGTGCAATATTGACGAATCCGGGATAAAAAAAACAGGGCCGTGAAGCCCTGTTTATTTTATGACTTGTCAATTCCATTGAGCGGTCAGTCGATGATCTCCGCTTTGATGAACGCGAAGAAGGCCGCGAGGAAAAAGACCACGACGAAAACGAAGAGAACGACCATATCCGGAAGCGCGAGCAATATTCTCTTCGAAAGCGACATGGATTTGTAATCGAATCTCGGCATATCGGAAAGATCGTACGGAGGTTCCCTGAAGGAACCGCTGAATATCGAATGCACTCTTTCCGAGTCCGGCATGTTGAACTTCACGGTTAGAAAATCAAGGAATTGGCTCTGGTAGTCCCAGAGGTACTTCTTCAAATGTTTTTCGTGTTCGATTCCCGTGTCGGCGAGATCGGTCACGGCATAGACATAAGCAGAAACCGGGGATATTCTCGATAAGTATTTGGTAAGCGTGATCTGGGAGTCAACGGCTCTCTCGTAGCGTTCCTCCTCTTCCTTGCTGATTTCGCTGTTTCTCTTGAACGAATTGATGAAAGTGGAGTACATCCTGTCGTAGAACTGACCTTTTTCCTTTTCCGACAGGGACATGAATTTGCTGAAGACCTGCTGCGGCTTTATCTTTTTCTCCTGAACCACGGGCTGTTGTTGTACCGGCGCGGCCGCCGCGGGCGAAGTTCCCTCGCTCGACGCTATCTCCTCAGCCGATTTCCCGGAACGTTTCAGTTCGATGAGCTCGTTCTTCTTTTCCTCGCACTGCTTGAGAAGTGCGTTGACATCGACGTTGACCCCCATGTCCTTGGCCATTTTCTTGGCTTGATCGAGCGTGATTCCCAACTGGCTTTTAAGTTTTTTGCTTATCCAGTTTTCGCAGCCCGATATCTGGAGATCCCTCAAATCGTTGTCTGTTATTCCTCCGGCTATTTTTTCGAGTTGATCCATGTTCACGCCGGACGGAAGCTGTTGTTTTTTCGATGATGAGCTTTCCTCGTCGCCGCCTGACGAAGATGTCGAGGAAGAAGCTTGCTGTTGCGAGGAGGATTCCTGTTTATTGCTCTGTGCCGTGTTCTGCTGGGTTTCCTGCGTCTCCCTTTTGCCGAAATCTATCTGTTCGAGCGAAAACCCCGTGGCGTCCTCGAACGTCTTGATCGTTTCGTCGATCATGGTATTGAGCGTGTCGCCGGATTTATATTTGATCCTGCTCATCACCTGACTCGGAGAACTGATGGGCCGAAGCTGGTCCACGAGGAAAGGCACCGCGTTGGGAATGATGAGCACGAAAATAACCCATATAAACAGAAGCACGGAAATGGACGTTGAAGACAATTTGCTCTTCACTGACACGAAAAGGCCGATTGAATACATGACGCCGATGAACAACAAAGAGACTATCACGGTCATGAAGAAAGCGCCCCAGCCCACTCCCGACATCTGCACCCTCGGATTTATTATCACGAGAAGGCACATTATGAAAATTCCGAGTATGTAGGGAATGATCAGCGCGACGTAGCCTCCGATCCATTTTGCGAGTATCACCTTGTCTCTCGGGATCGAATACGACATGAGCAGTTTCAGAGTGCCGTTTTCCCTTTCCCCGCACACAGCGTCGTAACTGTAAACGAACGCGAGAAGGCTCAGGACTATGCAGACGACGAAAAGGAGATCGACCGCGGGGAAAAGCGGGAACACCGGGTTGATGTTGAGTTCGCCCATAAAGCTCGGTTTGAAGAACGGGAATATCTGGGTGGAGCGGTTCGGATTCTTCTCGACTCCGGTATAGAAGAACTGGAGTTCAGACGGAGGTCTGTCCGCGCCGATTCCGGTGAACATCAATTCCATGTAGTTGTCGAGCGATTCCGCGTGTTTCCTGTGCGCGGTCTCGTTTTGAATGAAGGCGTCTTTTTTATTCACATAGTCCTGCACCATGATGCCCGTGCTGAGCAGCATTATCAACACGACTATGATCGACGACACCACGAATCTGAAGCTTAGCAGATTGTCGAGCAGTTCTTTTTTTACCAGATTGATCAGCATGGCTTTGCCGATACCCCCGAGAAGTTATTTCACGTCATAATTCAGGAACTTCAGAAAAGCGATCATGAAAAGCACAATCAGATAAACCGCGAGTATGGCGAAATCCACGATCGCGCCGTTCACGCTCTCCGTGAGGCCGAGTCTTCGGTCCTCGTACAACGGCATGTTTTCTTTCAATACTTTTATATAAAGCATCGGAATCGGCTTCGATGTGTCATCGACCACGAATTTCTTTCTCGAATCGCCCAGAAGCTGGCGATACCGTAATATTTCGTCTTTCACTTTCGCATAATCCGCCACCCCGGTGCCCGATACGGCGGACGAGGCGAAGATGTACGCGGAGGATGGCGAAACGCGGGCGATGTTCATTGCGAGCTTGACTTGATTGTCGAGCCCCCGCAGCCACCTGTCCTCGAGTTCCTGAATCTTTCCCGGAAGCTCTTCCTTCATCTTTTGTATGGTCTTTGCCGCGTTATCTCCCTTGCCGTCCTTCCATGCCTCGTGCATCATCTCGCTTTCCATTCTCTCGGATTCCTGCACTATCGCATCGGACGTTTTCAACTGCACGAATTGACGGGAGATCACGGGCGCGAGGTTCGGAATGATCAGAACGAAGAAAACCCACGCGAAAAGTGAAAGGATAAGCGCGGTGGAAGACCTTGCTGAAAATGTCGAAAAAACGAGTCCTATCAGGAAAAAGACCGATATGTACAAGAGCGCGAAAATAAATATCAGCATAACGCGCGAAAAAGCGTCCCCCGTCATACCGATGTTAGGCCTTATCGCAACAAGCAAAACGCCGATCGCGAAAGACAACATGAATGGAATCAGCAGGGAAAGCGTTCCGCCGATCCATTTCCCGATCAGTATCACGTCTCGAGGGATGGAATTCGTGAGCATCAACTTGAGTGTCTGGCTTTCCTTCTCTCCGGAGATGCAGTCGAAGGCGAAAAGTATGGCGAGAAGGCTCAGGACGATGTTGATGACATATACGAAGTCCGGCGGTTGGAACAGTGTAAAGATCGGGTTCGAATATTTGCTGCCCTCCGGTTGGACGCCCGCGAGTTTTGAAACCTGATTAAAAATCCGTCCGCCTCTGTCGTTGCCCGGCATGGAGAACCCGGGAACCATCACGGAGC
>JAKLIR010000289.1 GCA_022709505.1 bacterium
TCAAGGGAACCCTTTGAGAAGGGTTCCCTTAAGATTCCTTCCTAAACTTTTCGCGCGCGCAAACTCGCGCTCCCGGCGGCCCAAGGGGAAACTTTGAAAAGTTTCCCCTTGGGAATCCTCTTCAAACTTTTCGCTCGCGCAATTCCGGAACAGAACCGGAATTGCTTCTCCTGAGATATCACGGACATCCCGCTTGCTCTTTTATTTATGCAACTTGCAGGGCCGGGTCTCCGCACCCGGCCTCCGCCTGCCACCCCCACCCCGAAAAACGCCCCTGACATCCTGTCCCCGCTGGATCCCGGGTCTCAGCCCGGGATGACGAAATAATGACGCCGGGATGACGGACACTACGGTGCTAAATGACATGAAAATCGGAATGATTGTGATTTTGAGACGATCAATTGAGAAAGCAATGCCGCTTTATTGGTGCGGCATTGCGAAAGTGAGAAGTTTTGCGGGGGATTCTCAAGGGGGCGCTTTTTCAAAAGCGCCCCCTTGAGCGGCCGGGTGCGGAGACCCGGCTCTACATCTCTAAAGGCCGCGGGAGCGGCCTTGTCACGCGTTACGACGCGTAGCATCGTAACGAGATACAATATGATTTCGATGGATCGCCATGCGAATTCTTCAGCGGTATTGTGTCGAGAAAACTATGCGAGAGATATTTCTTTTATACTCGTTCCGGTGCTCCGCGCCGGAATGCATGGAGTGACCGCTCCGCGGTCACAATGTTCCGCCCGCAACGTTTGAACTTGTCTTACGTTGTGACGCGGAGTATCGTAACGAGGGATTATGCTGTTTCTCTTATTCTTCGCCTTAATGTTCGTCATTCCGGGCCGAGACCCGGAATCCATGGGAGACAGGATGTCAGGGGTTGTTTCTTGGGAGGCCTGTAATGCGTTTTCTGATCCAGACCGTGTATGATCCGACTGTTTTCCGGGTGTAGTTATTCTGAAGGAGATGCAACAAGCCTTCGTCGGAAGCCGCGAATTTCGCCTCGTCGATCGCGTTTGTCGGCACACTGTAGGCCACCGCCGCGTTCGAGGGATCGATTATTCTCGAATACATGTACGCGCGATCCGTCCATCTACGGTCGTCCATGTATTTCACGCCCGGCGCATGGAGGTAGTAAACGATCTCAGCCGGTGCGATGGCTTTGTCGCCGGGCCGGATGTTGCTTTTCACAAGCGCGGTGGCCGCTTCCGTTCCCGTCAGCCCGTGGTTGTAGCCGACGTTGTATCCCGCCGTCGCGAACTGCCCGGAGACCGCCACGCTGTATCCCGCGGCGAACAGCAACATGCACGCTCCGAAATTCTTCACCGTCACATACTTCATGCAGACCGCGAAGACGATTCCGTAAATCGCCGCCGCCGCCGCAATCCTCATCGCCGGCGCTGAGACGGCGCTAAGGACGGGGGTCCCGTGAACGAGAGCCGCTTTCAACGTGTATCTGAGCAGGAATATCACATCTCCGGCGACGAGTTGCGCCGCCGCCGCGCCCGCGATTATCCCGACCGCCGCCGCGCCCGATTTAGCAACTCCGCGCCACGCGTCCGGCAGCGCCGCCGCCGCGCAGACCACCATCAGAGGGAACGCCGGGCTCACGTATTTCGGGTATCCGCTTATCGCGCCGCCCACGACGATGTATCCCCCGAACACCACCGCGCCCCCGGCGTACATAAGCAAGTCTCCGCCCACGCGGCGCGTCCGCACCATCCGCACCACGCTTCCCGCTCCCGCCGCGAAAAACAATATCAAGAAAAACGGGTTGAACCACAGCAACGTCTGCACCGCGTTCGAGATCATCGTGAACGGCCTCGAAGCGGGATAGTTCGACGTTGCGTTCAACTGCGACACAGCATACTCGAACGGCGGCATGAACGGGAAATGTTTGAACGAACAGTAAACGTACCATGAAGCGAGGAAAGCGAGGAACCCGGCCGCGAGGGCGGCCGCGAAAGCGGAGCGCCGCCGCTTGTCCGCGTCCGAGGAGGCGAAAGCCGCGAGAAACATCACCGCGAGCACGGGGGGAGTGGTGATCTTCACCCAAAGGGCGAGCGCGAAAGACGCCGCCACCCCCGCGGCCCGCCAAGCATCATCTCGGGATGAATCCGCCGGATCGTACGCTCGCGAAACGTACAGCGCGCACATCCAACAGAAAAGCGTATTCGCGGGAACGAGCAGCGAGTTGTCGAGGTCGATGATGGGGAATCCGTGTATCACGCCGGGGCACGCCGCGTAGAAGAGCGCCCATAGCGCGGCTTCGATCCCGCGCCCCGGAGAGTCTCCCCGGCCGAGGCTCTTCACCATGAGGTAGATCATCAATATCGTGATCCCGCCGCATAGCACTCCGAACCCTCTCGCGGCTGGCACGCTTTCTCCGAATATGCCGAACGCCGCGGAGGTGAGCATCGGATAAAGATGTGGCTGTTGGTTGAAAAATTTCCACGGTTTCACATACCACTTCGGCACTCCTTCTCGGTGGTACGAGTCAGCCTCACCCATACACCACAGTTCCATCCGCGCGATCGGCTGATGCGCGGGCCTGATCGACAGCGACAGATACAGCGCCGTCGCCGCCGCGAGAATAACCGCCGCCGCGATTCGCGACCGCGCCCCTCCGTCTCTCTCCGCTATCTCACGCATGGCTAATATGATAACAGATTATCCCTGTCGCCGACATATTGCTTCATCCTCGACGAATCACTTCGCGCGATTCGGCGACTATCGTGGATTTCGGGGCTCGTCATCATACCGCCGGTGTGAACGGATTGAATTGTCGCCCCGTTTCAGGGTATGATTGTCTATCGCCGAGAGGGCATTCCCGAAAATACTATGAAAGATGTGGTTTGAGATATGAATTCCGATCAGGATGTTAAAGCCGATGTGAGAAGGGCAGCGGGAGCGATCCCGGCTCTGTTTTTCATTTCATTTTTCAGAATGGTCGCGGTGAGCATCGCCGGGAGCGGAGCGGCGTATGCGGGTTTGAGGGTGGACGTGCTCGCCGCGCTCGCGGTGGCGGCGGTCGCGATAGCCGTGATGTTGTACGTGCGCGCGTCGGCGGTACGCGTGATCGTGTACGCCGTGTCGAAACTGCTCGGCCCCGAGCGGATGATTAAATACATGGGCGGAAACAACACGCTTGAGGTTTTCGCGGGCCGGCTGGTGACCGCCGGCATGATTTGCGTCGCTTATTTTTTTCTGGCGCTCCCTCTCGGGATGATTGGGAATCTCAATCCCGGAATCCCTCTCGGGATAATAGGCAGCATGGTTTTCATCACGGCGCTTGTGGTGCTGATCGCGTCGGCGCTGAGAGAGGGAAGGCCGATATTCGAGGACGCCGCGGCGGGGCTGAAAGGCATGGTCGATAAAATGCCGGTCGAGATCAAGGCGGAGATCATTAAGTCGAACCCGGCGGCGTTCAAGGAGTCTATGCTCGAAGAGCCGGAGGCGAGCGAGCCGGCGAAGGAAGAGAAGCGCGTGAATTACTGTTGGAATTGCGGGGAACGAATCGCGGAGGCGCACCTCGGCTCGCTCGTGAAGTGCGTGTGCGGGGCGGAAATTCCGTCGAAAGCCGTTTATTGCCCGGAGTGCGGAAAGAAAAGATATTGAACCCGAATCCGGCGATTGGAGTCGGCGCACTATTGACGAATCCGGGTTGAAAACCCGAAAAACGGCGACTGTGAAAAACAGCGCCGTGAAACTTTTAATTGTCGAAAAAATGTTTTGCGGGGATGATGTATAATTGCACTGCGCACGGGAACGGCGCGGCGCAAGACATCGCGAAACGGATCTGTGAACCCGGTCTCCGCCTCGATCCCGTCGAGTATGTTTTCAGGGAGAATAAATATGAAATATCTGTCAGTCGCAATACTGATTTCGGCGGCGCTTTTGATTTCCTGCGCGCCGGCGCGGAGCGCGAGATACGCGGAGGATTGGAGTTCGCTTGACAGCCGGCCGATGCCTGCGTGGTTCGAGGAGTCGAAGTTCGGAATATTCATCCACTGGGGCGTCTATTCCGTTCCCGCATGGGGTCCGAAGGGCGTTTACGCGGAATGGTACTGGCACGATCTGATGGAAGGGCCGGCGCCGCTCGGCACGACCATGAGCAAATATATCAAGGAAAAAAAGCTCACTCCCACGCAGGAGTTTCATTACAAAACTTACGGCAAGGATTTCAAATATCAGGATTTCGCGCCCATGTTCAAGGCGGAGCTGTTCAACCCCGACGCATGGGCGGAGCTGTTCGCGAAATCCGGCGCGCGCTACGTCGTGCTGACATCCAAGCACCACGAGGGTTTCTGCTTGTGGCCGTCGAAGTATTCATGGAATTGGAACAGCGTTGACATCGGGCCGCACCGGGACCTCGCCGGCGACCTCACCAAAGCCGTCCGCAAGGCGGGCCTGAAAATGGGGTTCTATTATTCTCTCTACGAATGGTACAACCCGGTCTATCGCGACGACGTGGATTCATACGTTGCGAACCACATGATCCCGCAGATGAAAGAGCTCGTCAACGAGTACCGACCGTCCGTTCTTTGGACCGACGGTGAATGGGACCACCCGAGTTCGACGTGGAAAAGCAAGGAGTTCCTCGCGTGGCTGTTCAACGACTCGGCGGCGAAGGACGATATCGTGATCAACGACCGCTGGGGCAAGGAAACGCGGACGATGAACGGAGGGGTGTTCACGAGCGAATACGGCGGAGTGGGCAAAGTCGGTAAAACGGTCGGCGCGGATCACCCGTGGGAGGAGAACAGGGGCATAGGCCGCTCGTTCGGATACAACCGGAACGAGGATGCCGAAAACTACAGGAGTTCGACCGAGCTGATCGCGCTGCTCGTCGATGTGGTCAG
>JAKLIR010000029.1 GCA_022709505.1 bacterium
GGAAAAAGCCGCGCAATTCATGCCCGACTGTGAAATTATCGAACTGCACCACGACAGGAAACTCGACGCGCCCTCGGGAACGGCCCTCGCGACCGCGGAGAAGATAGCCGAAGCCGTGAAGGACAACCCGGCGAGAAAAGACCCGACGAAAACGGTCAAACTCGAAGGCGCCCGCGGCGGGAGTCTCGGCGGCGTCTCAGTGCACAGCGTAAGGCTGCCCGGTTTCTTGGCCCATCAGGAAGTAATTTTCGGCGGGCCCGGGCAGACGCTTACGATTAGACACGACACGATCTCGCGGGAGTGTTTCATGCCGGGCGTGGTGCTCGCGATCAGAAGAATTTTGAAAGTGGAAGGGCTGTTCGTGGGACTCGATACTCTGCTGTGACGGCGTCAGCCGCAGAATGGTTCGTCATGGCCGACGAAAGTTTCGTTCAATCATTGTTCGACACGCTTGCGTCGGCCTTAGAGGAATTCGCGGAATTTCTCGATTCCGTCAGCGAAAGAGGCCGGCTCAAGGAAAAGAATTCAGAACTCTTTCTGAATTCTATCGTGGAAAAAGCGCTCGGGAAACCGGAACGAGCTGAGAAGATTCTGAAAGAGACGCTCGAAGACATAGCGAGCACTCTCGGGATAGCAGTAAAGTCGGATATCGAACGCGTAAACGAGCGCCTGCGCGTGATTCGTTCCGAATTCGACGATATGGCGGATAAAGTGGAAAAACCAAAGCGCCGCTCGGGGAAAAAGCGGGAAACCGAGGCGCGGAATAAGAGCCGAAGACCAAAATGAAATACGGACTCGCTTTCAAGGCCGCCGCTTTCCTGAGCGGCATTTTCATCTGCATAACCATAGCGGCTTCACTGATAGTTCAGAGCACGATTCTCGGGAACTACTCGGCGCAGCGTCGCTCCGAGATGGCGGACCTCGCGAGAGTTATAAAGGAATCGATAGAAACGGACCCGGAAGTCTCTCTCGATTCTTTTCAAGTGAAGATCATAGACCTACTCGCCTCCCGCCGCTCCGCCCGCATCCTAATTTCCGACTCCACGGGCAAGATCATCTATGACACCGAGCGTATCAGAGTAGGCCTTTTTCTCGACAGCAGCGAAGAATACAAGATCGCGAAGCGCAACAATCTGGATAAATTCCTGCTTCGCACGACCGACAATCTCAAGTCGAGTTATTTCACTCCGGATAACCTGCCGAAATTCACGGACCGCTTCGAAGACGTCTCACTCGCTTACTTCGCTCCTCTGAAAAACAACTCCGGCGTTCACGGTCAAATGATAATAACGGAACCGATGACCCGCCTCGGACCGTCGATTTCCGACGCAAGGAAGAAGATGTTCCTTTTTCTCCTCGCAGTCTATCTGATCACGGTGTCGGCAGTGGTGATCTCCATGCAATACGGGATAGTGTCGCCGATAAGGAAAATAATCCTCCTGACAAAGAAAATAGCCCGGAACGATTTTTCGGAAAGACTCGAACTTCGCTCCAGCGACGAAATCGCGGTGCTCGCGAGAAACTTCAATTCGATGATTTACAGCCTCGAGAAATCGATCCGGGAGATAACGGAACAAAACGACGGCCTCATCCACCTTTCAAGCGAACTCGAAGCGAGGAACGAAGAACTGCACCGTAAACAGCAGTTCATTGAATACGACCTGCGGCTCGCGCACAATATCCAGCAGGAACTTCTCCCACAGGTATATCCGAATATAGAAAACATCCTGATCAGCGCCGCTAACTTTCAGGTGGGAGAAATCGGCGGCGACTGTTTCGACTTTTACAAAATGGAGGACCACAAGCTCGGAGCTTTCATAGGCGATGTATCCGGAAAAGGGATCGCGGCGGCGCTCGTCATGAGCATGGTCACCATCCTGTTCAGTCAGCTTAAGGATCGTTTCGAAGCACCCAACCAAATACTCGCGCACGTCAATGAAATCATGTTCCGCCATTTCGGCAGCCAGCACTCGATATACCTGACATGTTTCTTCCTGACGATCGACTCGAAGACAATGACATTGTCATATTCCTGCGCCGGACATACGCCCCCTCTTCTTTTCAGACCGGACACGGGAGAAATCCTAAACCTCGAAGCCGAAGGTTTCGGACTCGGGATGTTCGGCAACGTGAGCTATGAAGAAAAAACCATGAAGGTTAAGCCCGGAGACAAAATCATTCTTTATACCGACGGAGTGACGGACTGTAGAAACCAGCAAGGCGAAATGTTCGGACACGAACGGCTCGTCGAACTGGTGAACACCAACCCAGATGCAAACAGCTACAGACTGACTCATTTCATCGTGGAAGAACTTGAAGATTTCGCCGGCAAAGCCGCTCGTCAGGACGACCTGACGCTTTTGATAATCGAGATTAAGGAGCCCGGCGCCGAAAATGCGCCCACGGCGTAAAATGACAACCGGAAAACCTCTCATCCTCATCGCCGGTCTGCTGTTTTTGTTGCTGTTCGGCAACATGGCTTTCTCGCAGGAGGAAGACGAGCAGGAGTCCGCTTCTCAGGATTACAACCGTGCCGTCGAACTCCATCTCGCGGGAAATCCGGCGGAAGCAATCAGATTTTATAAAAAAGCGATCATGATCGAACCGGACGTCGCCGCATACCACGCGGATCTCGGGGAAGCTTATAGAGTGACCGGTATGTCGAGAGAAGCCATAGCGGAACTTGAAACCGCGATAAGGCTCGACCCGGATCTCGTTAACGCCTACACGACCCTCGGTGTGATACTCGACCACGAGAACCTTCCGCAGCTCGCCATAAAACAACACAGGGCCGCACTGAAGATCGACCCCGAAAGTTATGTGGCGTACAATAACCTCGGTCATGCTTATGACTCTCTCGGCCTGATAAGAGCGGCCATGGCGAACTATAAGAAATCCATAGAGATTAAACCCGACTTCGCTCCGGCCTACGACAACCTCGGCACCGCGCTCATGAGAACCGGACAGCTCGACGAAGCGATCGGAATTCTCAAGAAATCCATCGAGTTCGCCGGGTCGAACAACCCGCAACTCGGGCTATACTACAACGACCTCGGCGCGGCGTACGTGATGCAGAATAAATACGAGGATGCCTACAGAGTGCTGGCTAAAGCCGCCGAACTGGTCCCTGACAGCCCCGAAATACAAAGAAATTTCATATATATTAAAAATTACATATATGGCAAAAATAATTAAAAAAAGATCATTCGGTGGAACTCCGGCGGTCGATTTCCTCGACCTTTCCTATCTGATGCCGTTGGTTTCAGCCGCGACTTTGAAAGACTCCGGGGAGCCTCCGTTAATCTTCGGGTCGCCTCTCAGAATCGGCGCATCCGCGGCTCAGGCCGCCGGCAGACTCACACGCGGCGTCGCTTACGAAATGTTCGTTCGCTCCCTTATGTCCACCTTCCACGAAGCAATAGACGTCAGAAGCGCAAACGTCGCGAAATGGATCACTTCCCAATACGAGGGCAGGGATTACCCTTACGTCATCATCGGTCCGCCGATAGGTTCTTTGATCTATCTCGCCGCGGTTCTCGACGCGCCGTTCCTGCCTGTCAACTACTCTCTCGCCGTCAAACACCGCCAGTTAAATCCCGACTCGATGAAGGACCACATCGGTTACGCTGAAAAGATTGCTTCCTCGTTACTCAAAAAAGACGACAACATAGAAATAATCCATGAGTACAACCCGATTCATCAGCGCTTCAGGATAAAAAACGGCTCGCTGCTCAGATGCAGGTTCAAGTCGCTGCCCGTTGCTTACGAGAAATTCATTAAGACGAACCTGAGGCCGAAAGGCACAGTGATAGCAGTGGAAGCCCGAGTGCCGTGGCGACAATATAAACTATCGAAGGACTTCTATCATCAGGTCGGCCAACTCGGCGGGATTCCATGCGAGGAATATCTCTTCGGCAGCAGCAGGCTGAACATGTTCCTCGGGCGCTTCATGCAGACGGAAGCCGTTTACAAACTCGGACAGGACACCGACGTTCTACCTGAAGCGAAGTTCGGAGTTTCACCCGGAATCAGAATCGGCGCCATCGCCGCCGCGGACAACCTCGGCAGAAACGCCCTGCACCTGTACACGAGCGATATCTACCTGCTGAACCACCTCGTGTCCCAACTGTTTCTCCGTTGCGCGCGAAGGGAAGGCCTGCGTCCGCAGTTCTGCTACGTTCACTCCGGGAACTTCATAGCTCCGTCGGTCAGCATCAAATCGCTCATGATGCCGATCTGGGTGCCCTCCCCTTGTTACCCGGCGCTCGATTTCGTGAACAACTACCTCTCGAAATACCCTTTCCACGTGGATGAAATACTTCTTTCATTCGAGCCGTCCATCGAAGAAGCGCCCGACTTCCTTCAACTCCGCCGCTGGCGCGAATCGCTCGAAAGAGTCGCCCCCGTGAAACTTATCGGAATGAACCCCGTCCAATATCCTTACCAAATGACTTCGATTTTCAACAATTGGCCGCAACTCAACAGCTGGGCGAAAAAACACAGACAGCCGCTCACGATAAGAGTTTCTTCGGACATTGTGATAGAAGAGGCGGAGAAATGCGGGATCGGATTCCAATTCTACGATAACGCCTGATCCATCGATTTGCGAATCAGTGAAAACCGGCCGGGATTCGCGGGATATCGACGAATTCGATTTCAAACAGCTTGAAGAGCTATCCTACTGAAATCTTGAATGCGGTTTGACGCTTCCCGGCGCAGCTCCTCAAAAACTCACTTTCAAATTCTTAATTTCATAGGCGTGAAAATTGCATAGCACACTTTTGCCGGCAGCCTCCGCTTCATTTATGGTGTTACCGAGAAGATCGGTCTCCTCGGCGCGAGACACGTCCCACGGGAATTCAAGCTCCGCCCTGCCGGGCGTCCCCACCGCTTCATAAAACCGAACGTTCAACGCGTCTCCTTTCGGCGACGCCTGAACAGCGGTCACCACCACGTTGTCCGGCTCAACACGGCAAAAACTCCCTTCGACCGGCTTCGCACCCCCTTCGGCGGCGGCGCCGACTCTCGGCATCATCTTGTAAATCGGTTCGAGTCCTTTCTCGTATCCTCTCGCCGCCTTCCAGTCCCCAGCGTCCGAACTCATTGAAAAAACAAACTCGTGTTTTCCCTTTTGAAGATATCTTTCTCCCGTGAAAAAACCTCCTTGGTCGTCCGAAGCGATCAAAGGTGCGACCGGGAAAAATGTGAAATCCCACAAACGATGCGGGCTGGATATGGTAACCGCGGCATCCTTCGAACACACTGAGAACCAGTTATAGACACTTCTCATTTTCGGCTGAATCGGCACTCCCGGTGTTTTCCAGAACCCCTCTGCTTCTCGCCCTTTTTTGTGGACGTAATACGGAGTATTTACCCATGTTTCACCACTGATCGCAAGCGGAAACAAGAGAAATATCATCACGCCCGGCACGCCCGCCCAATCCAACTCGACCTTGAAATCCATCCGCTTAATATCGTGATACAGCCTGACGTTGTAGAAAACTTCGGAACCGATGAATTCGCCCCGCCACTGAACCTCGTCGTAAACAGGTCCGGTGGTCTTATCCATCTCTTTCAACGAAAATTTCCGGCCCGGCCAGAGTTTGCCGAGGAATTTTATTCCTTCACCCGTGCCGGCTTTCGTGACGTTCTCCTCTTTTTCATAGTAGTCCGCTGAAGGAGTCGTGAATCGCACCGCCGCCCCGAACAAGGAAAGAAACCTCGGGCCGATCCCGGCCGCACGAAGCGGATTGCCGGTTCCACCAACGATACTCCTCGATAGTTTCTTGTCGTAGATGCTTTTCAATCCATTGCCTTTCGGAGACAGTCCGATTCTGTAAAATTCGTTTTCGAGAACCAGCGGCTCAACACTTTTTCTCCGATCGTCAACTCCGACCGCCGGTTCCTTGATAATCAAATAATATGAACGGTAGCCCAAAGCCGGCACTGCGTCCGCGATAAATCCGGCGGTTCGTTCATCCCCGTTTTTTTCTTCCTGAAATTGAACGCCGTCGCCGCGCGCGTCCACTATGGCGATATGTTCGCCCTTAAAACATTTCGGGATTTTTAAGCTCACGAAATCCTTTCTACCCCATGAAAGCGGATTGAAGACAACAATTGGAATCCCCGCCCGCTCGTGCCTGATGCGAGAAGAGATATTCGCGAGCGCCGCATCGAGAACCAAGCTCGCGGAATGCACCGCGGCATCTAACATCACGACTTTTTCCGCGTCGGCGGCGGGGCCGTGTTTCGACGGATTTTTACCGCCCCAATTGTGATCCTGAGCAGTGAGCAACAACTTCCAGCCGGTTTTCAGCGACGCGGCGGCGGATTTATTTTCAATAGCAGAAAAAGAGTCGAATTTTTCGGCGGCGGTCAGCACCACTTCGGCTTCCCACATTTTCGCGGCCGCTTCCCGCTCGAACATGATAACGAAGCCCCAGACGCCGGGAATGTCTCCCTTGATCTGTTTCATCCCGTCTTCAGGAATGGAGCGGAGGTAATCCGCGAGCCCGGATATGCGCAACTTGGGGCTTTCATGTCTCTCATTCCAAGCCCGAACGATGCCTATCAAATTGCTGTTCGGCATGGTGCAATCATCGCCGTCGAGAATCACCAAAGACGAAAGCGGCGCAACGAGCTGCTTCGAAACCCAATCGAGATAGAACGGAAGATTTTTTTCAGTCTTTTCCGGATCGACGCCGAGCTGGAAATGAAACGAATCTCCGTATTCGAAAAGCGCGGTGGGAACGCGCGAACCGTCCGGCCCCTCCCAGAGATATACGCCTTTCGGCCCGCGCGTTATTTTGAAGTATTTCATCCCGCTCAATCGCATGAGCTGGGGCGCTTGTGCAAAATGGGAAAGAACATCCTCCTCTCTTGCAAGCTCGGGGGAATAAGAAAATTCCTTTTCAAGGTACTGCCGGCCGAGAATGAAATTCCTCGCCAAGGATTCATCGAAGCAATAATCACACGCCACATCCACGTAAAGACCGCCGATTTCGAGCCTGCCTTCCGCAAGGAATTTCCCGACTCTCCCCTTTTGATCCGGATGAGCGGCGAGAAACCGCTCGACCGGGCGAACCGCTTCTATCGAATATTCGTACTCCTTTTCCCGCTCGAGAATATCGAGAGCAGCCGCGATTATCCTGTTATTCGACTCCTCGCATTCGGCCGGAGTGCCGAGCCACGAAAGATCGAAATGAGCATGTGGAACAAAAAATATCTCTTCAAAAAAGGCTTTTTTGAGATTTCTCGGCTTCAAGTCCTTATGTGTCCTCCGGCTCCGACGATGGTATTCCGCTACTACTTTTTTATTCCATTGAAGCAGTGTTTCAATTCATTATACTTTAAAAGCCAATCGACCGAAACGGTCGATCATAAGGAGCCCATTTCACTTACTATATTAATAAATAGTAATATATTGTGTTTTAAACAGATATGTTATATAGTAAGCGACGAATTTTTATACTGGCCGGAAGTTATGATTTACGGATGCTTGTGAAACATTTAACAATCAGCGATTTTTATAAAAAACTCTGAAAACAAGAGAATTTTACAGGAGCGAAAAAGAGGGTTGAAGCATAGAGAGAGGAGAATTCGGGAGGGTAATTAGATTGATTACTAAAGACATTTTGAAGGAAGTTTTGGCCGCTGAAATAGTGCTCGACAGTGAAGAGGAATTCGAACAATCCGGCAAGAGTACTTTCAGTAAAGTTTGCGGCTGCGACATGATGAGCGATCTGCTTTCGCTGATGAACGATCACGAACATGACAACAAGGCGGTTTTGCTGCTTACCGGACTGAACAATCCGCAGGTTGTGAGAACGTGTGAGATGGTGGATATCAAACTCGTCGTGTTCGTGAGAAACAAGCAGCCGTCCGATGAAACGGTTCAACTTGCGCGGGAGTGCGGAGTAACGCTGATGTGTACTCCATACACGATGTATAAATGTTGCGGGATTTTATACGACCTCAGAATGAAAGATTTGAATGGAGAAATCAAAACCAACTGAATGGACGGGCAACTGATACAGATGGAGTTTCCCGTTAAGGGAGGCAATTTCGGCGGCGCGGGTGATGCGGCAAGCAAAATAAAAAACATCCTGAAGCAATTGGGGATCAGATACGAGATCATAAAAAGGGTGGCGATAGCGAGCTACGAGGCGGAGATGAACATTGTGGCTCACGCGGCGGAAGGGACTATTGTTGTAGAGATTAACCCGAATGCGGTGGTGGTGGCGGCGAAGGACAAAGGCCCGGGAATCCCCGACATAGACCTCGCCATGAAAGAAGGCTTTTCAACCGCTTCCCAACAGATAAGGGAAATGGGGTTCGGCGCCGGGATGGGCCTTCCGAACATAAAAAAAGCCACGGACGATATGACGATCAAGACTGAAGTGGGAGTCGGCACGGAACTGACATTCAAGATATTTCTTACGGACAACCGGGAAGAGACATTGAAATGAATCGCGCAGGAAACAGCGGATACTACCACTCGGTGCGGCTCGAAGAGGAGAAATGCCAAGGTTGCACGCACTGTATCAGGACGTGCCCGACGGAAGCGATAAGGGTAAGAAACGGCAAGGCGAAGATTATCGACGAGAGATGTATAGATTGCGGGGAATGCATCCGGACGTGCCCCAACAGCGCGAAAATCACAACCACCGACCCGCTCGACTCGATCAAAACTTTCAAATATAAAGTGGCGATCCCCGCCCCTTCTTTCTCGGGCCAGTTTTCCCGGAAATACATGTTGGATAAAGCGTTGTTCGGGTTCATGCTGCTCGGCTTCGACGAAGTCATGGAAGTGGCCTTCGGGGCGAGCATCATGGCGAAGGCGATCACGCAGTACCTTCACGATCACGGCGCAGAGCTTCCGAGGCCGATGATTTCCTCCGCCTGCCCGGCGGTGGTGCGGCTGATTCAAGTAAAGTTCCCGGGCCTTGTTGGAAACATAATTCCGCTCGAATCTCCGATGGAGATCACCGCGAGATACGCGAGGCGGAAAATCGCGGAGATGCAAGGGATACCTGATTCCGATATCGGGGTGTTTTTCATAACGCCTTGCCCGGCGAAGGTCACGGCTGTGAAACAACCGGTCGCGGCTGAAACGTCAGCAGTGAACGGCGTGATTTCCATGACGGAAATGGTCAACCAGATAAAGAAGCATTTCAGCAGCCTGAGAAGTCTCGAAGAACTTCAGAAAGCGCCGGGAATGGGAATCGGCTGGGGCAGACGCGACGGCGAAGTGGAGTCGGTGGACATCCCGAACAAGATGGCGGTTGACGGGATTCAGCACGTGTCGAAGCTGCTTGAGAAGATAGAGGCGGGCGGATTCCGCAACATAAGGTTCATCGAAGCGCAGGCGTGCGTGGGCGGCTGCGTGGGCGGAGTGCTGACGGTTGAAAATCCTTTCCTCGCGAAACTAAAAGTCGATCTCGTGTCCGACGCCGTGGATAAGGCGAATGACGGACTTGCCGAAAAAGTTTACACCGAATTCAAGGAAAGCGACTTCCTTTTTTCACAGGAGATACAGCCGAGGCCGATATTGACGCTCGACGCGGACGTCGGCAAGGCGATGGAAAAATTAAAAAAGATAGACGAGATTCACGCGGAACTTCCGGGGATCGACTGCGGAGCGTGCGGGTGCCCGAATTGCAGGGCGTTCGCGGCGGATGTAGTAAACGGGCTCGCGAGCCGGATGGACTGCCATTTCGATCTCAGGGAGCGAGTGACGGGGCTTGCGCAGGAAATTTTCGCACTCGCAAAAAAACTGCCTCACACGATGCAGGAAAAAGGAAACCCGGATGAAACTAAGTGAAATCATAGCCGAAAACGAACTGACGGTTTTTTCACCGTCAAAACAGCCAGAGGTAGAGATAGCTCACGGATACGTCTCGGATATGTTGAGCGATGTGATAGCAAACGCTGGAAAAGACTGCGTGTGGATGACGATGCAGACGCACTCGAACGTGATCGCGGTGGCGGCGTTGAAGGACATGGCTGGAATAATAATCGTCGGCGGGCATAAGCCGTCGGACGAAACGATAACGCTTGCGAAGTCCAAAGGCGTATGCGTACTTGGAACGAAACACACGGCATTCGACATCACGGGGCGGCTTTTCGCCTCAGGATTGAAGGGGGAGACGATGAGCCCTTGAAAAGAGAAGCGAGAAATCAAATCAAAATAAAAAGCAACGAAAGGAGGCAGCATTAATGCAAACCGCAACCACAACGGCCGCGGCGTCGGAATTCACGGAAAAGCAGTTTAAAGAACTCGACAAATGGCTTGGCGAGTATCGTGGGAAATCGGGCGCTGCGATCCGCGCTTTAACAAAAGCGCAGGAAATTTTCGGCTATCTGCCCCGCGAGGTGCAGGTACGCGTCGCGGAGGGGTTGGACAAATCCCTCAGCGAAATCTTCGGCATCACGACATTCTACTCGTTCTTCACGCTCGTGCCGAAGGGGAAACACACAATATGTTCTTGCCAAGGCACGGCTTGTTACGTGCGCGGCGGCAAACAGGTCCTCGACGAGATCGAAAAGATTCTGGGGATCAAAGTCGGCGAGACCACGCCTGACAGGGAATTCTCGATCGAGTCCATCCGATGCATGGGCGCTTGCGCGCTCGCGCCGGTGGTCAGGATCGATGAGGATGTTTTCCGCTCGGTGGCGCCCAAGAAGGTCAAGGACATGCTCTCAAAATATTCCGACTCAATCGGAGGTGCATGACAAATGGGAAAGCTTAATCTCGCGGATCTGCAGAAGATCAAAGAGCAGGTGAAAGTCACCACGGCCATGCGCAACAGCGGCGAGAAAGACGTCAAAGTCATTGTGCACATGGGAACATGCGGAATTTCGTCCGGCGCGAGGGCCACGATGGCCTCGCTTATGAAGGCGGTCGAGAAAAACAATCTCGATATCGAGATCGGGCAATCCGGATGCATAGGTTTGTGTGACAGGGAACCGATCGTAACCGTCATTCGGAAGGACGAGCCTCAGGTGAGATACGGAAAAGTCACCGGCGAGGCGATGGAAGAGATCGTCGAGTCCCACGTTATGAAAGGCGTCCCGGTGGGAAAATACATTCTTTCCGACGCACAGAAGGCATGAAACAATGAACGAAAGAAACCATCTCATTAGGAGGGTCATGCGATGAAGCGCTTCAGATCAACGGTTCTGGTCTGTGGAGGAACAGGATGCGTGGCCGCCGGGTCGATGAAGATTTTCGACGAGTTCATGAAAGGCCTCAAGAAGTACAACCTATTGGACGAAGTCGAACTCGTAATCACCGGCTGCAACGGCATCTGCGATCAGGGACCAGTCGTTGTCGTATATCCCGGCGGAGTTTTCTACCACAGACTGACGCCGGAGAACGTAGATAGAATTGTGGAAGAACATCTGTTGAAAGGCCGCATTGCGAAAGAGTTCCTTTACGAGCGGCCCGCGGTGGACGGCACTGTGCCGGTCTTCAGTGAAATCGACTTTTTCAGGCATCAGCATAAAGTGACGCGGAAGAACTGCGGAGTAATCGATCCGGACAGCATCGACGAGTACATCGCCGTGGACGGCTGGTTCGCTCTCGCGAAAGTTCTGAACGAAATGACGCCGGAACAAGTTATAGAAGAGATCAAGGCCTCCGGACTTAAAGGGCGAGGCGGCGCGGGATTCCCGACCGGCTTGAAATGGCAGTTCGCCCGAAACTCGGCCGGAGATGAAAAATACATTCTCTGCAACGCGGACGAGGGCGACCCCGGCGCGTTCATGGACCGCAGCCAGCTCGAAGGCGATCCGATGAGCGTGATCGAAGGTATGGCGATCGGCGCGTATGCGATCGGCGCGAAGACCGGTTACATCTACGTCCGCGCCGAATACCCGCTCGCGGTGGAACGCCTCGGTCATTCGATCGACAAGGCGCGCGAGTACGGCCTGCTCGGGAAAGACATTCTCGGCAAGGGATTCGACTTCGACATCGAGATCATGATGGGCGCCGGCGCATTCGTGTGCGGCGAGGAAACAGCGCTTATGAGATCGATCGAAGGCAAGCGCGGCGAGCCGCGGCCCCGCCCGCCGTTCCCGGCGGTCGCCGGCCTCTGGGAAAAACCGTCCGTGCTCAACAACGTCGAGACCTTCGCCACAGTGCCGGTCATCATCAGGAACGGCGCGTCGTGGTACGCCTCGATGGGCACCGAACAGAGCAAGGGAACGAAGATATTCTCGCTCACCGGCGCGGTCGTGAACAACGGCCTCGTGGAAGTCGATATGGGAACCCCGATGGGGAAAATCATTTACGACATCGGCGGCGGGATCCCGAACGGAAAGAAATTCAAGTCGGTACAGTGCGGCGGCCCGTCCGGCGGCTGCGTGCCGAAACAGCACCTCAACGTGCCGATCGACTATGAAGCGCTGAACAACCTCGGCGCGATCATGGGCTCCGGCGGTCTCGTCGTCATGGACGAAGACACCTGCATGGTTGACACCGCCCGATACTTCCTCGACTTCGTTCAGGATGAAAGCTGCGGCAAATGCCCGCCTTGCAGAATCGGAACGAAGAGGATGCTCGAAATCCTTAACAGGATAACGGAAGGCAAAGGAAAAGAAGGCGACATCGATGAGCTCGAAAGGCTCGGAACGCTGATTAAGCAAGCGGCTCTCTGCGGACTCGGCCAGACGGCGCCGAACCCGGTTCTCAGCACGATCCGCCACTTCAGGAACGAATACGAAGCTCACATCAGGGAAAAACGCTGCCCCGCGGCAGTCTGCGCTTCGATGTTCAGAGCGCCTTGCGAACACACGTGCCCGGTCGGACTCGACGTCCCCGGTTACGTGGCGCTCGTCGGCGAAAAACGTTTCGACGAAGCGTTCGAGCTGATCATGGAGAAAAACCCGCTGCCCGGAATCTGCGGCCGCGTGTGCACGCACCCCTGCGAAGGCAAGTGCCGCCGCGGGAAACTCGATGATCCGATCTCGATCCGCACCATCAAGCGATTCGCCACCGACTACTCACTGAACGGAACTAAGAAGAAATACAAGATTGCAAAGGTCGCCCTCGACAAGGCGCCGGTTGCAATCATCGGCGCCGGCCCCGCCGGCCTCACCGCGGCATATTTCCTCGCAAGGAAAGGCCACCCGGTCACGATTTTCGAGAAACTCCCCATCGCCGGCGGAATGCTCTCCACCGGCATACCGTCCTACAGACTCCCGCGCGAAATGCTCGAAGCCGACATCAAGAGGATCCAGAGTTTCGGCGTCGAGATCAAGTGCGGTGTGAACGTGGGCAAGGACATCACGATCGACAAGCTCTTCAAAGACGGTTTCAAAGCGGTGTTCATCGCGGTCGGAACTCAGAAGAGCACAACGATGAAGGTGGAAGGCGAAGACCTTCAGGGCGTATATCCCGCGCTCGAATTCCTGCGCGACTACAACCTCGGCAAGAAGATCAACGTAGGGAAGAGCGCGGCGGTCATCGGAGGCGGAAACGCAGCCATCGACGCAGCGAGAACCCTGCTCCGCCTCGGATGCAAAGACGTCCACCTCGTGTACCGCAGAACCCGGGAAGAAATGCCGGCCGCGGAAGAGGAAATCATTGAAGCGTTCAAGGAAGGCGTGCAACCGCTGTTCCTCGCGGCGCCTGAAAAAATCGTCGGCAAGGACGGCAATGTGGCCGAACTTAAGTGCAAACGAATGGCGCTCGGCGATTTCGACGCGAGCGGAAGACGCAGACCCGTCGCCGTGGAAGGCACTGATTTCAGCTTGAAGGTTGACATGGTAGTCCCGGCAATCGGCCAGACGTCCGAACTGGACGGACTGACCGACGGAGTCGAAGTCGAACGCGGCTGGAAGATCGTGGTGAACCCCTACACGATGGCGACCGCCCGCCCGGGCGTTTACGCCGGCGGCGACGTCATCGGCGAAGAGGCGACGGTTGTTTGGGCTATGAGAAACGGCGCGAAAGCCGCCATCGAGATCGATAAATACCTCGGCGGCGACGGTGTTATGTTCAACAGCGTGCGCAAGGACTCCAAGATCGACGAAATCCCCGTCCAAGCGGAAGAGGAATTCGTGGAAATTCCGCGCGTGGCCCAGAAAGAACTCGCGGTTTCAAAGCGCAAAGGCAATTTCGAAG
This sequence comes from bacterium, assembly GCA_022709505.1. Classification (GTDB taxonomy): domain Bacteria; phylum UBP15; class UBA6099; order UBA6099; family UBA6099; genus JAKLIR01. The sequence goes on from JAKLIR010000029.1 coordinate 14,129, forward strand.
AAGTCGAGCTCGGCTACGACGCGAAGAAAGTTGTCGCCGAAGCGAAACGCTGCCTGCGCTGCGATTACGGGAAAGATATCTGCGAAGCCGGTCTGACCGGTTGCGCGGAAACGTCGGTCTGAAGCCGACTGATTCAGTCGAATCGGCGCCGCGCTTGATACGACGCCGAAGCCATATTGAAGAAAACGATGCGAAACAGGAAAAACGAGGATGAGCGAAAGGGAGTTGCGGAAAGTGTTCGCGGATCTGCATGTGCACACGGCGCTTTCGCCATGCGCGGACGACTCGGCCACACCGGCCGGAATCGTTTCCGCCGCTCTCGATAACGGAATGGGAATGATTGCGATTACGGATCACAACTCAGCGGAAAACGTCGGCGCGGTGATGTCGCTCGGCGCGAAACTCGGGCTCAAGGTCATCCCCGGAATGGAGCTGACGACCGCGGAGGAAGTGCATCTCGTGTGCCTGTTCGAAACGGAACGCGACGCCCTGCGGATGCAGGAAATCGCGTATCCGCTCCTTCCGCCGGTGGAAAATCAGCCGGACGTCTTCGGACGACAGTTGATATTCGACTCGGAAGGAAACCCGAACGGGGAATGCACGAAGATGCTGATCGGCGCCACGTCGATTCCTCTCGAAGACGCCGTGAGGGAAGTCCACGGCCTCGGGGGTCTCGTGTTCGCGGCGCACGTTGACCGGCAATCATTCAGCGTTATCTCCAACCTCGGCTTGATTCCTGAAAACGCGGGCTTCGACGCTCTGGAAATATCAGGCGCCGTGACCCGCGAGGAAGCGACGGAGCGATTCCCTTTCATCTCCGGTTATCCGCTCGTCACCGCTTCCGACGCTCACGTTCCCGAAGCCATAGGAAGCTCGCCCACTCTTTTTCTTCTGGACGAACTTTCGATCGGGGAAATCCGCATGGCGCTCAATTTCGAAAACGAAAGGGAGCACCTGTCGCAATGATGCCTGAACTGTCAATGCACATTCTCGACATAGCGGAAAACTCGACACGCGCCGGGGCGCGGCTCGTACGCATCGCCATTGAAGAGGATTCAGCGAACGACACCCTGTCCATCGCGATTTCGGACGACGGGAAAGGAATGACTGAAAAACAGCTACACGATGCGATGAATCCTTTTTATACTTCAAAACGGGAGCGCGAAAAAGGGGTCGGGCTCGGACTTCCACTGCTCAAGGCGACGGCCGAACAATGCGACGGCGCGCTCGAGATAAAGTCCGAACCCGGGAAGGGAACCACAGTCAGAGCGACGATGAAACTCAGCCACATAGATCGTCCTCCGATGGGCGACCTCACCGAGACGCTCGGCGTCTTGATCGCCGGAAAT
>JAKLIR010000290.1 GCA_022709505.1 bacterium
CGTCCGGGTCCGAACCTCTCAGACTTTTTATGAAAGCGGACACCATGTCGAAGCGGTCGGTTCCGAATCTCGCGTAATCGAGCTGTTTCATGCTTGCGGTTTCTCGGACAAGTTCTCTCGTTATACGTCCGTTCTCCCCTGAAAGCTGTGAAGATAGCTCAAGCAGATTAAGCAGGACACGCGCGTCGCCGCCGGAAAGCAGAATCAACTCGGCCCTTGCTTCGTCGTCCGGAGGTTCGGAGTCGAAAGTTCCCGTTTTCTTGCCGAATTCGATCGCTCTGTCCATCAGTTTGACGAGGGCGGCGTCATCGAGGCGCTTGAAATTGTAGATGGAGACTCTCGATCTTAGCGCCGGGTTGAGAACGAAAAACGGGTTTTCCGTCGTTGCGCCGATCAGAGTCAGCAGGCCGCTTTCGAGATGCGGAAGAAAAGCGTCTTGCTGCGATTTGTTGAAGCGGTGGAATTCATCGACGAAGATGATGGTTCTTTGTTCAAAACCCGAAAGGCGTTGCTCGGCGTCATGAACCACACGTCGGATGTCTTCCACTTTAGAAGTCACCGCGCTGTACTCTTCGAAGTAGGCATTCACCTTTTTTGCGAGGATGCGTGCGAAAGTTGTTTTGCCGGTCCCCGGAGGGCCCCAGAAAACAAGAGATGTCAGGATGCCGGCGTCGTAAATCTTTCTAAGAGGTTTGCCTTCTCCGAGAAGATGATCCTGCCCGGCGAATCCCTCGAGGTCCGCCGGCCTCATCTTCGCGGCGAGAGATTGGACGCGCTCGAGTTCGCCGTTGAGGCGCGATTGAAAGAGGTCTCCCTCGTTGTTGTGTGATTTTCTCGCCATACGAACCGCCGCCGATTTTACCCAGAATCCAAGTGAAGGACTCTGATAAATTCTATTTCATTATGAGATGCGATTACAACAGACGGTCGAAACATTCGCGTTGATTAGTGAATGGGCCGATTCGAGATCAGTACCGGTTGTCTATAACGAACTCCAAGGTTTTGTATGTTTCGTCGCCCTTGTTGTCTTTCGCGGTGATCCTGAAGAAGTGCGCGCCGGCGGACAATTCCTTTTGGAACTGATATTCCCCGGAGCAGTTAGAGCGGCAAAGATATTCATTTCCGACTTTAATTACATTCACGGATCCGTCCGGGTCGGTTGCTTTTACTTGCAATATGAGTTTGTATGTGGTTCCGATTTTCACGGTTTGATATTTGCGGGGCTGTTTAATGGTAAGCTCCGGCGGTTTATTCGAAGGTGTCTTGCGGCGCTCAGGCTGCTTGGAGGGAATGTCCGGATTTTTCTTTTTCAACGTGGTGTTTAAATAATTCTCTCCGAGCTTTATAAGAAAGATTTTAATCAGGTCGGCGATTGCCTTTTCCACGTCGTCGTTTTCTTCATCTTGAATTGCGGTTGGAAGCGGTTTGCCGTTTTCGAAGTTTTCTATTAGAGAGTTCTTTTTCTTCAGTAGTTCGCTCACTCTTGGGGAAACGCGGGCTTTCACCTGATCCTTCGCGGCGGATTTCTTCTTGCTGATCATCGAAACGTTCTTGAAAGATTCATGGCCGTCGAAGTCGGTTGCCTTAACCGTTATCTCGTTTGCGCCCGGTTTGAGGGAAATGATTTTCTCGAACGATTCGCAGTCGCCGCCTTCGCTCGAATCGCATATCGTTTCGTCGTTTATCAAGATGGTCTTCACGCCTTCATCGTCGGCAACGGTTCCCGAGATTCGCGCGGACGCCGACTCGGTGACGATTTTGGTTTCGTCCGGTTCGTCGATGACGATTGTTGGGAAGGGGGACTCATTATCCGGGGCCGCAGGCGTCGTGCCGGCTGAATCCGTGCCTGAAAGCGCGCAGTGCCCGGACGCTTTCTTCGTTTGATTCAGCGCGGTGTAACAATCGCAGAGAACCGCGTGGGGATAATATTCGAACGAGTCTTCTCCTTCTTTTCCATATATGCCTTGGTAAGAGTTTTCCTTAAGCGCCGATGTCGCTTTCTTAACACATGCCTTGAAGTCTTTTTCCTCTTTAGCTTTTATTGCTTCCTCGTAGTATTTGCGCCATCGACTTCCCGGTTCGGCGGATAGATGTATATCAGAGGGGAAAAAAGAAACGGCGACGGCGAACAGGGCGAGTAATATGAAAAAAAACATCCGCGCCACGGCCTTATGCTCGCGCGATGGTGAAAAGACATGTGCCTTGTCCGGAATGTGTCTCATCGGCCGCCTGTTGGAAACAGAAGGTATAAAAATAAAGCTAATTACGGATACTATTTTAGAACGCCTGAGATCAATGACGCAATATATTGACTATTAATAGTAGAGCGGGCAGGGCGTTTCGGGAGAAGGAGACGGCGAAAGATGTCTCCTAAGCAACAAAAATCTGATGCGCTGGAAACGATGTTTCAATAAGAATCGTTTTTCAGGGGAGTATCGTATTGTCTTCAGGAAAGAAAGCCGCGGCGCCGAGAAACAGGACGATATTTTTGACGCGGGATGAGAAGAAGGAATATTCGCGTCGTCTTTTGCGCCTGAATGAGCCTGCGCGGCTCGACGACATACTCGATAAAACGATATGTCAGGATGTATTTGAAGCTCTTGAATATCTTCCGGACGGGTCGGTTGACCTGTTGTTCACGGACCCGCCGTACAACATAGAGAAGAATTTCGGCGGCGTCTCATTCAGAAGATTGTCTCTCGATGAATACGAAGAATGGCTCGAAGGGTGGCTCGGAAAGGTCGGCAGGCTGCTGAAACCGACATCTTCGATATATATATGCTCGGATTGGCGTTCCTCGGCCGCCGTGCATCGCGTGGCTTCGCGTTATTTCATGGTGCAGAACAGAATATGTTGGGAGCGCGAGAAAGGCCGCGGCGCTAAGAAGAACTGGAAAAACTGCTCCGAGGATATTTGGTATTGCACGATGTCTCAGGAATATACTTTCAACATAGAAAAGGTTATGTTAAAGCGTAAAGTCATAGCGCCGTACGTGAACGGGGACGGAAGCCCGAGGGATTGGGCTGAATCGGGCGGGGAACGGTATCGCCTGACGCATCCCTCGAACCTGTGGACGGATGTCACCGTGCCGTTCTGGTCCATGCCCGAAAACACCGAACATCCGACACAGAAGCCTGAAAAGGTTCTCGCCAAGATAATACTTGCGAGCACGAATGAAAATGACGTGGTCCTCGACCTGTTCGCCGGTTCCGGCACGGCAGCGGTCACGGCGAGGAAGCTCGGGCGCAGATATATCGGCGTGGAATTCAACGAGACGTATTGTTGCATAACGGAGAAAAGGCACGAGCTTGCGGCGGCGGATAATTCGATACAAGGCTATTCGGAAGGCGTGTTCTGGGAACGTAATGCGCTTGCCGGAAAAACCACCGGCGGCCGCTTGAGATCAAGCGGTTGATCCGGAGTATTTTCAACACCTTAAACCCTGAATGAGCGATTTCGCAGTTTGGCTCGGCGTTTGCTTGCCGTTGCAATGATCGTGTTCGCTATGATATAAATGTATTTATATAGAAATCAGCGGGAATATGAATCTGTTGCAAGAATCGGGAATTATTTATGGTTGATAAATATTTAAACAGTCTGAATGCGATCCTTAAATCATCTCCGGATGCGATCACGATTAATGATTTGAATGGGAAAATCATTGAATGCAGTGCTGCTTCGTGGAAGATGCTCGGATTTTCGTCGAAGGAAGAATTAATAGGGAAGACGGTGTTCGATTTCGTACCTTCGGAATATGGGGAGAAGGTAGCGGAGGGGATGAAGGATTTATTGAGGACGGGGACGGCTCACAATAAAGAATACAAGATCTTTAGAAGCGACGGGACGGTGCTCGATGTGGAAGTATCCTCCGCGTTAGTGGATAGTGAAGATGCTGAGACCGCGAATTTCATTTCCATCACGAAGGACGTTTCCAGCCGTAAACGTATGGAAGAAGCGCTGAAGGAATCCGAGAAAAAATACCGCACGCTTTTTTCCCATGCGTCAGAGGGAATATTCATGATGACGCTCGACGGGAAAATCTGCATATTCAACGAGTCTTTCGCGAGAATGCACGGGTACGACACTCCGGAGGAGATGGAAAAACTGGACCTCGCCGAGCTCGATGCGCCTGAAACCGCAAGGTTGGCGCCGGAGCGGCTGAAAAGACTCGCCGATGGTGAAGCGATGCACTTCGAGGTCGAGCATTACCGTAAAAACGGAGAGGTTTTTCCTCTGAGCGTGTCTTGTAACGTCGTGGATATAGAAGGAGTCCCGCATTTCCTCGGGTTCCATCGAGATATAACGGAGCTTAAGAGAGCCGAAGAGGATAAGGCGCTATTGCAGATGCAGTTGCATCAGGCGCAGAAGATGGAAGCCATAGGACAGCTCGCGGGAGGTATCGCACACGATTTCAACAACATACTGGCGGTCATTATCGGGACGGCGGATCTCGTAATGAACGAATTGGACAAGGCGGGGAAGGCTTTCAAGCATACGGAGAGAATCTCCAGAGTGGCGAAAAGGGCGAAAGACCTTACGATGAATCTCCTTACGTTCGCGCGCAAGGAAAAACTCGACATCCGCTCCGTGTCGGCGAACGATTTGATCTTCGAACTATGCGAACTTCTTAAACGGAGCGTATCGAAGAAAATCATCATAAGAGTGGAACGGGCCGAGAGCGAACCGATGCTGTCGGTGGATATGAACCAAGTTTTGCAGGCGCTTCTGAACGTGTGCATCAATGCGTGCGACGCGATGGAGGATAACGGGTTGCTGACCATATCCGGCGAACTCGTCGCACTGAACGAAAAGCATTGCAAAAAGTTACAGCTTGCCTCTC
>JAKLIR010000291.1 GCA_022709505.1 bacterium
GGCGGTTCAACGTCAGACCTGTCCGTCTGCGCGGCGCCGGAAGACTCTACGGCATCAGAGTGAACGCGAAGAACCGCAAACTCTACATCTCCGAATGGCTCGGCGACAGCCTGTATAAAATAGACCTCGCAACGCTGAAAGTGGAAAAAAGAAAACACGTCGGATATTGCTTGTGCGGGATAGCATTCAATGATAAAGACGGAACGGTGATGGTGGCGCACCCGTATAGATCGAGAATCGATGTGTTGGACGCCGACACGCTCGAATTCAAAAAAAGCCTTCACGCCGGCTTCGGCGTCAGAGATATCCAGTTCGACCCCATCGGGAAAAAAGTGCATTGCGTCAACTTCTACGACGGGACCTACAACCGGATCGACTACGGAACCGGAAAAATCGAAAAAACCGTCCGGGTGGGAAAACTCGCGCGCGGCGTTTTTTTCGACGAAAAAACAGGCCGGGCTTTTGCTGTTTCGAGTTGCGGGATATTTAAAGTTAAATAAAAACCATGAACGTAGAATATTGTTAAAACCCGACACGGCGGTATGGTGGGGGGATAATTCGTGGTAAAATATAATTATGAAATGTCCGAGATGCGGCAATGAGATAGCTAACGACTCAACATCCTGCGCCGGTTGTGGTGAAAATATTGAAACATTATCCACTGCACCACAGGTCGACTGGAAAATCGTCCCTAATGAAATCAGAGGCTTAAACTTCAGTGCATTTTTTCTGAGTTGGGTTTGGTGTTTTTATCATCGCAGTTATGTATCTGGCTTAGTCATCTTTATTATTTCGTTTTTTGCATACATTCATTTTGGGCTGATTGTAACCGCACCTTTTATAATATATTTATTAATCAATGGTAATAGAATTGCTTGGAAATCACGTCGATATTCAAATATAGAGCAATTCCGCAAAAAGCAACGAATTCTTTCACTCATCGGATTTCCACTTTTCATCATTCAATTAATTATTTTTCCGAAGATTGATCCATGTATTTTTCTGGCAATGGACAAAGGGCATTTCATCGAATGCTCACAAGCTCTGTCCGCGCTGCAGAATGCCGAAGAAAAGTACTACAAGGATAATAAAATTTATGCTGACAATGAACACCGCGAATATTTGGGATTTTACATGATTCAAGGATGTTCGAATAGAAAAGGCTGCGGCAAACAAGTAGAAGAACATATTTTGCCGAAACTATGCAAGGATTTCGAGATAAAATTATCCAATAACGGCTTAGACTATAAGATTTTAGGCACGGCGTTGGATAGAAACAGTTGCAAGATATGCGTAACCCGGAATGGTTTGTTGCCAGCTTACATGGCTGAATGTAGAAATGGCATTATGAAATGCCCGTAAAACAATCTTTAACACTCCTTCTTTTCATTAAAAACCATTCCTCATAAAATATTACACATGGATTTAATAGGGACTATTGTACTGAACCACAATAAAGAATTCAGTTTAATATAGTTCAATCTCCTCATGAACACATTTTTCACAAAAAAACTGATTAAATGACCACCAACTTTTATCGGTGTTATTAATGAGATTGGCAAATAAACCGCCGATAAACCGCCGATAAAATTCATAGCAAATCATTAAATATTGATATATCAAATTTTTGTTTGTTATTATCTCGAAACCAAATGACGGATTCGGGCTTGTACAGACTGATCCAAGATCGCTGTTTCCGACAACGAATAGAATAGAAATAGACGCGCGATGTTCACACAATAAACCAGATCGCTTAATATCAATATACTTAATATAGGCGTTATTTAAAGATAATAGCCAATATTTTTTGATAAATGCAGTAATTGTTATATATTTTAACGTGCATGGCTTTATAAGCCGATATTACCTCGCCATTAAGTTTACGAAAACTTGATTTTTTTTTGTGATGGTATAGAATATTAGCACTCGCAATGATCGAGTGCTATCAGTCGAAGGGTTTAACAACTCAATGGCAATTGAAAGGAGGCATTTGAATGAAAATTAAAATCCAGCCGTTGGGAGACAGGGTTGTATTAAAGAGATTGGAGCTGGCCGAAGAGAAGACGGCCGGCGGAATCCTGCTTCCGGACACCGCGAAAGAGAAGCCGCAAGAAGCTGAAGTCGTGGCTGTCGGCCCGGGCAAAAAGGATGAGGATGGCAAACACATCCCGCTCGATGTCAAGATCGGCGACGTCGTGATAACCGCCAAGTGGGGCGGCACGGAGATCAAGATTGACGGCAAAGAGTTCCTTATTGTCAGCGAAGATGACATTCTCGCAAAGATCAACAAATAAACGAAACGAAAAAGGAGTGAAAATCAATGGCGAAACAGCTTTCTTTCGGTGAGGAAGCGCGACGGTCGCTTGAAAAGGGCGTTGACGCCGTCGCCAACGCGGTAAAAGTCACCCTCGGCCCCAAGGGTCGAAACGTAGTCCTCGAGAAAAAATGGGGTTCCCCCACCATCACCAACGACGGTGTAACGATCGCGAAGGAGATCGAAGTCGAAGAGCCGTTCGAGAACATGGGCGCTCAGCTTACGAAGGAAGTGGCGAGCAAGACAAACGACGTCGCCGGCGACGGCACGACCACGGCCACCGTTCTCGCTCAGGCCATGGTGAAGGAAGGTTTCAAAAATGTCGCGGCGGGCTCGAACCCGATGATCCTCAAACGCGGTATTTCCAAGGCGACCGGCGCCATCGTCGAGCAGATCAGGAAGCTCGCGATCGACGTAAAAGATAAGAACGACATCCGACAGGTCGCGGCGATTTCGGGCAACGATCCCGAGATCGGCGATCTCATCGCGGACGCGATGGACAAGGTCGGCAAAGACGGCGTCATCACCGTCGAAGAGGCCAAAGGCACCGAGACCACTCTCGAAGTGGTCGAAGGCATGCAGTTCGACAAAGGGTATCTTTCACCCTATTTCGTAACTGAAAAAGAGAATATGGTTTGTGAGTTCGAGAACCCCTTCTTCCTGATGTTCGAGAAGAAGATCAGCGCCGTGAAGGACATCATCCCGATCCTCGAGAAGATCGCGCAGTCCGGCAGACCGCTGGTCATCATCTGCGAGGAAGTCGAAGGCGAAGCTCTCGCGACTCTCGTTGTGAACAATCTGCGCGGCACACTGAAGTGCGTCGCCATCAAGAGCCCGGGATTCGGCGATCGCCGCAAAGCGATGATGGAAGACATAGCCATCCTCACCAACGGCCGCTTCATCTCCGAAGACCTCGGCATCAAGCTTGAGAACATCGATCTCAACGATCTCGGTCAGGCGAAAAAGGTTACGGTCACGAAGGAAAACACGACCATCGTCGAGGGCAAAGGCACTCGCGACGCCATCACCGGCCGCATTTCTCAGATCAAGAAGCAGATCGAGGAATCGGATTCCGACTACGACAGAGAGAAACTGCAGGAACGGCTGGCGAAGCTCGCCGGCGGCGTTGCGGTGATCAAAGTCGGCGCGGCGACCGAAACCGAACTCAAAGAGAAGAAACACAGAATCGAAGACGCGCTCAGCGCAACCCGCGCGGCGGTCGAGGAAGGGATCGTGGCCGGCGGCGGCGCCTGCCTCGTGAACTGCATCCCCGCTCTGGACAAGATCGCGGCGGAACCCGGCGACGAATCAGTCGGTATGTCGATCGTCCGCAAGGCGCTCGAAGCTCCGCTGAAACAGATCGTTCAGAACGCGGGCTTCGAAGGCGCAGTGGTTATCGAGAAGATCAAGAACTCCAAAAAGAGCATCGGATACAACGTCCTCACGAACGAGTACGAGGATATGTTCAAATCCGGTATCGTGGACCCGGCGAAGGTCACTCGCTCGGCTCTCGAAAACGCGGCCAGCATAGCGGCTATGCTCCTCACAACCGAATGTCTCGTTGCGGACATCCCGGAACCCGACAAACCGATGCCCGGTGGAATGCCCCCCGGCGGCGGTATGTATTGATCCGTTAATTGCAACCTTCAAAAAGGCCCGCTTTCAAAAGCGGGCCTTTTTTATTTCCTTAAATAATGCTATTTTGAGATTCCTCAGGATTGTCTCTGTTTCGGATTTATTGTATTATAATTTCTAAAATGAGGAAATCGAGTGAGCTAAGATTCAAATTATTCCGGATGATTTCCTCAATCTATTACAACCAAATTCTATTAACGCGATCACTTTGTTACGGAGTCGCGGATGGCGTCACAAATCACCTTTGTACAGCATAATCTCCCTTTTCTGTTTTACAGCGCCGCCGTTTTTTACGCGATTCTGATTCTGACATGCTCCATCCCCGCATTGCGCAAGTGTTTCAAGACGATATTCGCAGTGGCGGAACCTTCGACGCATTCGACTCTTGCGCATCTGGACACCTTCCGCGGTTTGGCGGCGCTGTGGGTTTTCAGCTACCATACATGGTATTTCTTCGACCCGATGCATCATGGTTTGAATAGGTACGTTTTAGTTCGGCACGGGCCGATAGCCGTCACGTTTTTCGCAGTCCTCAGCGGATTTCTCGTCTATCGCTCCATAAGGAACAAGCCGATGGATGGAAACTCTCTGCGGGATTACGCATTGAGAAGGTTCCTGAGGATTTACCCCCTGTATCTCGCCTCGCTTATCATAGGAGTTTCGGTTCTCGTCCTGACGGAAGGCGGGCGAGGCGATTTAGGTTTGCGAGGATACGCGGCGGACGTTTTCATGCTTCGGGTTTTCGGTGATCCGTTCTTTTTGAAACCGCCTCCGTGGAATCCGCCCGCGTGGTCTTTATTCTGCGAAGTCATTTTCTATTTGCTCCTACCGTTTTTCGTAGCCGTGGCGCGTCGAA
>JAKLIR010000292.1 GCA_022709505.1 bacterium
CGGTATTTTATATTACATACACGATAAAAAACAAGAATTAGTTATATGATTGCGGCGGCAATGAAAACGGGCGGGATAGAGATGTAATATCAGTTAATCATAACACATATTCCGCACCTATTATTAATGATGTTTATTAAAGGGTGTTAATATAATATAATCATTGAAGAGCTGTTTTGACAGCGGTTTCGGGCTACCTGAAAAGCTCTGAAAAAGAGGCGATACTTGCGATGTTGAGCGGGATAGCTCTTGTTCTGCTGCTTATTGTTCTCAGCGGTCTCATTGCGTTCATAGGCGATTACGTCGGGAGAAAAGCAGGCAAGCGCAGGATAACATTCTTAAATCTTCGGCCGAGACAAGCGTCGAAAATCATCACCGTCCTGACCGGAGCTATGATCGTGTCCGTTACCCTCGGCGTGCTTTTTCTCTTCTCAAGTTACGCCCGCACGTCTTTTTTCGGACTACAGAGACTTATAAGCGAATTGAAACATCAGAAGAAAGAGATACAGGTTTCGACGATCAAATACCGGCGGGAGGAAGCGCGCTTGAGCGCCGAAGTGGAGCAGTCCCGTCGTGAGAGCCGCGCTGTCGCCGAAAAGTTGCAGCGGAATCAGTCTGAGCTCGACAAGATACTCGGCGAAATCAACATGAAATCGGTGAAGCTCACCGAGTTGCAGGAGACCCACAAGAAGACTTCAGCGGAACTCAAAAAACTGTCGTCCGAAACATCGGAACTGCGCGCGAAGAAGAACAAGCTCGAAAAAGATATTGCGGCTTCAGTGGACCGGCTGAGCAAGGTCAGCGTGGAGACTCTCTACGGGGATATTCTGTATCATAAAGATCAGCCTCTCGCTCTCGTAACCGTTTCTTCCGATATTTCGGAATCCGATTTCAAGGCGAGACTGATGCTTATGATCAACACCATTCTCTCCGACGCGGTGCAGCGCGGGGCGATTGTCGATAAAGACATCAACGCCATATTCAACGAACAGTTCAAAGGGCTGCTCGATGTGATAGAACACACGCACGGTCAGTTGATAATCGAAGCCCGGGCGGCGAACAATGTTTTCAAGGGGCAGCAGATGTACATCAAGCTTCGCCCGATCCGCAACGAGATAGTGTTCAAGAAAGGCGAAGTGATTGTTGAAGAGAACCTGACCGCGAATTTAAAGAGAGAGGAAGCCGGAAAGATACTCATGAAAATGCTTTCGGAGGTTTCCTCCGAGGCCCGCTCCCGTGGTATGATCACGTCCGGCGAGTCTCAGAAAGTCGGTTCCGTGACCGCTAAAAAGTATCTTGAAGTGCTGGATGCCGTGACGGATTCGCCGAAAAAGAAAAATGTGAAAGTGATCGCCCTCGACAATACTTATGTTTCCGATCAACTCAGGGTGGACTTCTTGGTGAACTGAATGGACATCAGGCTTTTTAAGCTTCTGATATTTTCGGGAGTGGAGTTGATTCTTTCCATAATATTGGTCATTTTGTACAAGGTTCGCGCCTTCATACCCGTGCTCAGTGATTACGAGATTTTCCCGATTTTCAGGTTGGCGCACCTTATGTTGATGGGTTCGATCCCGATTCTTCTGCTGCTTCCCGAGGACAATTGGATATGGCTCGTGGAGGAAGACCCGAGGACCCGCAAGATATCGCTTCGCTCCAAGGCCGTGAAGCACACGCATCTATCCATGCTGTACATGTTCTGGATAAACTATCCGTTTTTCCTTCTTACGACCTCGCTGATAATCATTTACCATCCGCATCCGTATGAATATCAGTTGACGATGGTTTTCGTGGCGATGGCTTTCGCGTACGGGGTTTACAGCGCATGGAAGAATTACATAAACGTGCAGAAATACGAATCGCTGTTCGCCGTCGGGTGGGACAGGCGCTCGCTGTTTTTCGAGATATACGTCGGGCTCAAGGTGGCGCGGGAACCTTATTTCTTTTACTCGGGGCTTTCGCTGCTGGCGGCTATCATACTGTTCGGCGGTTCGGTTGTCGCGCCGCCTTTGTTTTTCAGATATTTCGGGCAGATCACAACAGCCTTCGATCAGGAAAAAAGACTTGTCATGACCATGATGTTCCACTTCTTCCTCGTGCTCGGCATTTGGTCAACGACGATGTACTTTTTCTTCCAGTTGCTTTTTTCGAGGAAACTCGAAAGGTGGTCGAGGGAGCCGAGACAGAAATATATAAGCGGCGAATGAAGGCCGCGCAAACCCTGTTATGAAAGGGACGCAAAACATGGCCTTGAACAGAAAAGCAAAGGAAATTCTCGAACACCAGAGCCGGGAGATTTCGAGGCTCGCCGGAACTCTCGGGAAGAATTTTGACAAAGCGCTTGATCTCGTGCGTTCGGGTAAGGGCGCGATCGTGCTCGTCGGTTTCGGGAAATCGGGAGCGGTCTGCGCCAAACTCGCCGCTACGTTCAGGAGCGCGGGGCGGCTCGCCTATGTCTTGGACCCGGTGGAGGCTTTTCACGGAGAAGCCGCGGCGATCGGGCCCGACGATGTCGCCATAGCGGTTTCCAGCTCCGGGGAATCGGATGAGATAATGCGCATCACGCCTTGGATCAGAAAAAGAAAGGCGGCTCTGATAGCGTTGACTTCATCGGAAAGAAGCAGCCTCGCAAGGGCGGCGGACATAGTGTTGCCGACCGCGCCGCCGGCCGATCCGACAGACGCGGCCGCTTCTTACACAACTTGCGTTTCCGCTCTCGCCATCGGCGATCTTATCGGGATGTCGCTTCTTTATGAAAAGGCCATCGATTCCGAAAGAGCGGAGGGTACGGTCGCCGCGACCGGCGAAGCCATCTTCACGATTGAAGATATGCTGTCGGCAAGGAAGAAGAATCCTGTAGTCGGGAAAGACGTTATCTTTAAAGATGCATTGATCGAACTAACGACGCAGGGCCTCGGAGCGATAAGCGTGACGGACGACGACGGCCGTCTTGCCGGCATCGTAACCGACGGAGATGTGCGGAGACTGCTTCAGAAATCCCAAGGTTCTCTGACAAGCCTTTTCCTCACAAGCGTCGGAAACGTGATGACGCGAAATCCAAAACGCATAACATCCACGAAATCTCTACATGAAACATTAAAAGTGATGGAGGACAACGCGATAACGGTTCTTCCCGTAGTGAACGAAAAATCGAAGCCGGTGGGAATGGTGCATCTCCACGATCTCGTTCAACTCGGAATACTTCAAAAAAGCGCGCCGGAATCCGGCTCCCCGAAAAAAGAAAAAACGAAAACGAAGGCGACGAAACGCAAGACTCGAAAATGACGCTTGAGTCGTGAGGAATTGCTTTTCCCAAGGGCGTGGAGGGTTGTGTGAACCGGCAGATACCCGCTTGGATCAACGTAGCGATATTGTTATTGATCCTTATAACGACGGTCGCTCTCGCATGGCCGAGATTCTTTCTCAGAGGTGAGTCGAGAATAAACTTTCTCGCCACGCAGAATGGAAAGGCTCTGAACACGGCGCTTCTCATATATTCACAGGCGCACGGCGGTTCTTACCCCGATGAAGAAAAAATTCAGGGCGGAACGGCCCGCGACGAATTGGTCCGTTCGGGCGTTCTGACGGGTTATCCGCCGGATCCGTGCAGCGAAGGGCGGCTCCCCATAAAAAAAACCGACGCTTCGCGTTTTGCACCTTGTGGTTTTGTTTATCATAGGGACCCTGTGAAAAAATACGAATATACCCTTATCGTTTTCGGGGCGAAAAAGAAGGTGTACGACAGCACGGCGATCCGAAATGAAGAAGGCGGATACCGCCGCCCGTGACGCGGAAAATCCGCCGAGGAAAGATGACGACTGAAGATACATCTCCGAAAAAAACTCTCACGAAAATCGGATTATCTCTGTTCATCGTTTTTTTCACTTTCATCATTTATTCGAATACATTGCACAATCCGTTCGTATATGACGATCGCATCATCATCTCCGGTAATCCCGCGTTGAACGACATTTCAAAAGTGAAAGTAATCTTCTCGAAAGATTATTTCCGCGTCACCGGGGAGAGATCATACCGACCTGTTTCCACCGCGTTGCTTTTCATCGAATCAGCGCTCGGCGGCGGCGAGCCTTTCGCGTTTCACGTTACCGGAATAGCGGTCCACGCATTGAACGGAGTTCTCATCTTCCTAATAGCCGGCTTTCTTTTCGGGGGGACGGCTCTGCCTCTTTTTTCGGCATTGCTTTTCACCGCCCATCCGATTCAGGCCGAAGCGGTCAATGTGATGTCTTTCATCGAGGATCCGCTTTCGACTCTGTTTCTTCTCGGCTCTGTCTATTTGTATCTCTTGAGCGGAAAGGCGAGGCTTAAAGCTATTCCCTATGCCGCGTCGCTCTGCTTTGCTCTTGCCGCCATGCTGTCGAAGGAGAGCGCGGCGGTTCTCCCGGCCGTCGTACTTCTGACGGCGTTGCTTTTCAGAGATAAAAATGATCCGCGGAGCTGGAAAAAAGACGTTCTCAAATATTCCGGGATCTTGCTGTCATTCGCGATCTTCATCGTTCTGAGGTTTGTTATATTCACGAATGACAACCCTGCCTCGGAGGCGGTGCGGCCCGGCGGAAACGCCTTGGGCGTGTTTTCGATCATGGCCGCCGCGTTTTTCAAATATCTGAAATTGTTTTTCGCTCTTCACGGATATAGCATCGAACATTGCATCGCCGTCGGACCGTCAAGCCCGGTCGTTTGGTTTTCAACGTTGATATACGCTCTCTTGCTCGTTATAGGCGTTGCGTTCTCAAGGAAGATGAAGAATCTGAGTTTCGGCATCCTGTTTTTTTTAATC
>JAKLIR010000293.1 GCA_022709505.1 bacterium
TCGATCTCGGCGGCCGCATCAAATGTCTCGTTCTCACGGGGCCGAACGCCGGCGGCAAGACAGTCACCTTAAAGATGTCGGGGCTTTTCCAACTCATGGCGCAGTCCGGACTGCACGTCCCCGCGCGGGCCGCTTCAATCCCCGTTTTCAGAGACGTTTTCGCAGTGATCGGAGACGAACAGAGCGTCGAGGACAATCTCAGTACGTTCTCGTCCCATCTCAAGGAAATCCGGTGGGCTCTGGACAGAGTTCGATCCGGGAGTTTCGTTCTTATAGACGAAATATGCTCGGGGACCGACCCCGAGGAAGGGACGGCGCTCGCTTGCGCCGCCTTGAAGGAGTTCATGGCGAAAGGCGCGATCTGCCTTGTGACGTCTCATCACAGCGGGCTGAAGAACTTCGCTTCCATCACGACCGGGGTGGAGAATGCGAGAATGGTGTTCGACGAGAAGACGCAGTTACCCGCATTCCGTGTGGAAGTCGGAATTCCGGGAAAAAGCCACGCTCTCGAGATCGCGGAATCGGTCGGCTTGGAACGCCGCTTGATAGATTCGGCGAGGGAATACCTTTCATCGCAGGCGCGGATGGCGGACCGTCTAATTGCCGAACTCGAGAATATGAAAGGGTTTCTCAGACACGAAAAAGAGGAGTTCGAGAACGAGAAAAAAAGGTTCGAAACGGAACTTGCGGAACAGTTAAAAAAGGTTGACGAGGAAAAGACCGCGCAGGACGAACAGCTTCGGAAGGCGTATCAGGAAGCTGAGAGAATAGTGGACGAGACGCGCGAGAAGTGCGAGAAGATACTGCGCGAGGCGAGGGCGGGAATGACGTTGCCCGAGGCGGCTGCGGTGAAGGGCGAGTTGAAGAAGGCCGCGGTGGGAGTCGAGACGGCGGCTAAAATGCCGCCGCGACGGAAGGTGCGCGCGCCGAATAAGGAGGAACTCGTTCCCGGCGCTTGGTTCAGACTCCGGGATACCGACGAGGACGTGCAATTGATCTCCGGCCCGGACGCAAAGGGCAAGGTAAGGGTTTTGCTCGGTGAATTCAAGGTGACGACGGACGCCCGGAATCTGATAGTAAGGGAGGGCGCCGGATTCAATATTGAAAAGCCATTGAAGCCGCGAGACCACTCGAAATTCATTCTCGAAGCCAAGTCGGCCGCGAAAACGGAGATCGACCTCCGCGGAATGCGGGCGGTTGAAGCAATAGAGACGCTCGATCGAGAGATAAACACTCTGATCGTCGCGGGCGTCAAGGAGGCGAGGATCGTTCACGGGATCGGGACCGGCGCGCTGATGAAGGCCGTTCATGAATATCTCGGTTCGAATAATTTCGTTCTCAGGTTCGAGACGTGCGATCTCAGGTCAGGCGGGATCGGCGCTACAAGAGTAGTTCTATCGGAATAGAAGAGTTCAATGTGGTAGTGCGGGTCGTCGATGATTTTTCGGGGATTCATCCCCATATTACGGAGTTTTCGGATATATTTTCAGTGTTTAATCCCGAATCCGCAGATTGGATTCGGGAGCAACCGAGTTGGAGGATGTGTGAGAACATGACAGGTTTCGAAAAGATGAAGCTGACGACTCTCGCTGCCTGCGCGGGATGCTCCGCGAAGGCGGATCAGAACGATCTCGCCGATGTGCTGAGGTCGCTTCCATTGTTTGACAGCGCGGATGTTCTACAGGGTTTCGCGACTGCGGACGACGCGGGAGTTTTCCGGTTAAACGACGAACTCGCCATAGTGCAAACAGTGGATTTTTTTCCTCCGATTGTGGATGACGCTTATGATTACGGAGCGATAGCGGCGGCGAATTCGTTGAGCGACATATACGCGATGGGAGCGCGTCCGGCGTCCGCGTTGAGCGTGTTGGGATACCCGGCGAAAAAGATGCCTCGGGATGTGGTGGCGGAAATACTGCGCGGGGCGTTCGAAACCGCAAGGTCGGCTGAGTGTCCCGTGATCGGCGGCCACACGATTAACGCCCCGGAACCGTTTTTCGGACTTGCGGTAACCGGAACGGTCCATCCTGATAAATTCATCAAGAACGGCGGGGGGAAGGCCGGCGATCTGCTCGTGCTGACGAAGCCTATAGGAACGGGTATCGCGACGACCGCGGCGCGAGCGGGGCTTGCATCGGTGGAACTGATGGCCGCGGCGGTGGGCACGATGAAAAAGCTCAACAAGGAGGCGTCGGAAGCGATGTCGGCCGCCGGAGTTTCGGCTTGCACCGATGTCACCGGTTTCGGTCTGCTCGGGCACCTTCACGAGATATGCCTTGCCTCCGGGGTCGGCGCTCTGGTGAGATATAGGGACGTCCCGTTGATCGGCGGCGAGATTCTCGGCCTCGTAGCGGAGGGAATGGCGACTAAACTGACGAATTATTACAATGCGGCCGGATATGCGGTCTTCGCGGATGAAATAGGAGAAAATGAGAGAATTGTGCTGTGCGACCCACAGACGTCCGGGGGATTGCTGATGGCGATGTCGCCCGATGCGGCTCGTGTTTTCATGGAAGAGTTTGCGAGGAAGGGCGGTTCCGCCGCGTTGATCGGCGAGATTGCGGATGATCCGGAAATGAGAATAAAAGTCGTCTGAAGAACGGTGATGAATGAACAGCGATGAATTCAGGAAAATACCGGGAGTGGACAGGCTGATCGAGGAGCCTGAGATAAAACGAAGATTGAAAGAGACGTCGCACGCGGCGGCTGTGGAGACGATCCGGAGTATGCTCACGGAAGTGAGGGTGAGTGTTTCGGAAGGCGGGACATGCCCGGAATATGAGGAAATAAAGGCGCGAGCGATAGCCGGACTCGAGGAAAAAATGAGGGGATTTACGACGAGTGTAATAAATGCCACGGGCGTCATGATCCACACGAATCTCGGCCGAGCGCCACTGGGTGGGGAAGCGGTGGAGGCAGTGGTGAAGGTCGCGTCGGGGTACAGCAATCTTGAATATGACGTGGATGCCGGCGCCCGGGGAGGGCGGGGGGCTCTTTGCGGTGAATTGCTGTGCGAACTATCAGGCGCTGAGGATGCGGCGGTTGTGAACAACAACGCGGCCGCGCTGTTCCTCGCACTGTCGCATCATGCCAAGGAACGGGAAGTCGTCATTTCCAGAGGCGAGCTGATCCAGATCGGCGGCGGTTTCAGGATTCCCGACATTCTCGAGAGCAGCGGCGCGCGCCTGCGGGAGGTCGGGACCACCAATCGAACCGCGATCGAAGATTATGTGAAAGCGGTAAATGAAAACACGGCTCTGATTTTAAGGGCGCACCTGAGCAATTTCACAATGGAGGGCTTCGTGTCGAGCCCGTCGGATGCGGAGCTCGCGGCGGCGGCTCATGATAGGGGAATATTGTTCGTAAACGACATAGGAAGCGGCGCCGTCGTGGATACCGCGAAGTTCGGGCTGCGAAGCGAACCGATGGTGGGAAGAGTGGTTGCGGACGGCGCGGATATAGTGTGTTTCAGCGGAGACAAACTGCTCGGCGGCCCGCAGGCAGGAATAATCGTGGGAAAGAGGAGTGCGGTCTCTCCTCTGAAGAAGAATCCCGTTTTCCGGGCGCTGAGGCCGGATCGCATGACGTTCGCCGCGCTTGAAAGAACGCTCGTGCATTACTTGTCGAACGAAGCGGAGGAGAATGTACCGCTGCTGAAAATGATGGCGATGCCGGCGGAAAGTATAAAACAGAGGGCGGAAGCCGTGATGCAGAGGGCGGGGACGGCGGAAGGCCGGATGAGAATCGTTGAAGCGAAGAGCACGGTGGGCGGAGGCTCGCTTCCCGGAAGCGTTCTGCCGACGTTCCTGATCGCGGTGCGACCCGCAGGGTCCGCGGATGAACTCGCGGCGAATTTCAGAAAATGCGATCCGCCCGTGATAGCAAGAATTATTAACGATGAAGTTTGTTTCGATCTCAGAACCGTTCCCGAGGAGTTCGACGGAAAGTTGGCGGCTCTGCTCGGGACTGTAATTCAGCAATCAAAATAAATCATCTTCGGGTCTGGCATACACCGAGTCCGAAATTGCTTCGAATCCGATGTAAGAAGGGATTTGATATGACTCGTCGGTGATCAGAATCCCGCCGGGTTTAAGCTGTTCTCTCAACCTCGAAATGATTTCCTCTTCCGCCGCCGGCTCGATGTCGGCCGAATCGCCGTCATAGACGATCAGGTCGAATGGCTCCTTGAAGGGCCAATCACCCGCGAGCTGCATCGTTTCGAACCTCAGAAGCTTCGTGAGTTCCGCTTTCGCGTTGAAAACGGCGCCTTCCGGGGTTTTGAACTCGTCGAAATATTTATCTCGAAGTTGTTCGGGCACGTCATCGAAATCTTTGGGAATGAACAAGGCGAGCCGAGCGGTTTCTATGTTTTCGGAGGACTCGTCGGTGGCGGTGATGACGACGGCGAAGCGGTCGATTTTCGGCTGAGCTTCTCTCAGCATCACAGCTATCGCATACGAAAAATCGCCGGCGCCGCAGTTAACGTGCCATATTCTGATTTTCCCCTTCGAGCGAACTCGGGAATATTTTGAAAACACCTTATCCCGGAGATATTTCAGCGTTTCTATTCTGTGGAAAATCAATCCGTGTTTTTCGGTGTTTTTTTCAGGTTCTTTTTTTTACGCGCGCTGTTTTTCGCGGAGGCGCTTTTTTTTGTTTTTTTAGGAGCGGCGGCCGCTTTCGGCTTGCTTTTGGCTTTGTCCTTGGGCGCGAGCGTTGCATCGGCGGTGGATTTCTTTTTAGGCGCGGTGGATTTCACATTTTTCGAAACGAGTTCTATCG
>JAKLIR010000294.1 GCA_022709505.1 bacterium
CTTGCCGATTTTCGCGAGACTGTTTCCGAGAGCGGCGTTGAGAATCGCTGTCTTTTTCGTCGTGTCATCCGCGCCGAGTTTTATCGCCAGTGCGAGCTCTGAAGCGGCTTCGGAATATTTCCCGAACTT
Organism: bacterium; assembly: GCA_022709505.1. GTDB lineage: Bacteria > UBP15 > UBA6099 > UBA6099 > UBA6099 > JAKLIR01. The sequence goes on from JAKLIR010000294.1 coordinate 130, forward strand.
ATAGTCGAACAATCCTACCGTGGCTTCAATCTGGGCCTTGTCCGGCGGATTCGGATCGAGCTCGAGATACTTCTTCAAAAGTTCAGCCGCGAGTTCCGGCTTTTCCGTCACATAGGCGCTGAACACCCCGTAGTCCCTGTAAGCTTCAGGCATCCGGGGATCGAGCTTGAGAGCCGTTTCATAGTTCTTTTCGGCTCTTGCCGCATTACCTGTTTTTTCATAGCAGACGCCGAGAACCTGATGCTGGACGGCGTTCTTGAGCCCGAGTTTGACGGCCTCCTCGAGCTCCACTATCGCTTCCTTGCACATATCGTTCTGATAGTACGTGTTCCCAAGGTTGAAACGCATCATCGGGTTGTTAGGAGCCCCGCGCGCGGCCATTTCCATGTATTCCAACGCCAGTTCCTTCTCGCCCCTCTTCCCGTATATGAATGAAAGGTTGCTGTAAATAGCCGCTGTGTCGAGACCGAACTCCACGTTCTCGGGATCCGCTTGCAGCCCTTTTTCGTACTCGCTCCTCGCCGTTTCCACGTCTCCTATCCTAAGGTATATTCCGCCGAGTGTGGCGTGAAGAAATCTCGATTCCGGATTGAAATCGCCTGCTCGCGTGAAATAATCGCGTGCTCTTTCCGTGAACCCGCCTTCAAGATAGTATTCGCCCCTCATCACGAGATATCGCGTGAGCACGCTCTTTAGAATGTAATCATACCTGTCCTTCTCGTCGTAGTTGATTCCGCTCGTATCTATCTTGCTCCACGGGTCGGTTCGGAAAAGTTTATCCGCGAGCGGGTTCAGTTCATAGACGAGGCCGTTGACTCTCATCATCGCGCCGGGCGCGCCTCCGAAGCTCAACCTGCTCGTGAAGTATATCTTCCTCGAATCGCCCGAATGTCCCACGGTAAAGTTTATGAGATCGCCTATCTTTTTCACCGAGTCGTCGAGCGGCGTATAACGCCCCTCCTTAAACGACGACTCGTCGATATCTCCTTGACGCCCGAAAAGCGTTATGTCCCTCCTAACACCGTGCACCGCCCGCAGGTTGGAGACCGGAAAACTTTCCGTCTCGAGGTTGGAGAATAAAACACCGTCTCGTTCTATCGTGGCGAGCAGGTTCTTGCCGTACTTCGGCGCGAACAAATCCGAAGAGAGATTCGTCGTTTGAAGATTGAGAACGAGCGACACCGCTAAAAGCGCCGCCGCAATAGCCGCAGGCGCACTCCATGGCAGTCCGAGCGACTTGATTTTCTTTAGCACGACATCCGCACCGAAACCTGTAAGAATCGCAAGCGTCTGCAGCGATGTGATATGAAAAACCTTCACTACGAAAGACGATCTCGGACCGTAGAGATAGTTCAATATCAAGGTGAATCCGGCAAACATAACAACCCAAAGATAGAGGAGAAGCCTGCCTCTCGTACCATGGAGCGCCCACGCGGACCAGACCCCGAACGGCAACAAGAGCAGCAAGAACGGCGATCTCTCGCGCCAGAGCCTTTTCGCGTAGTCGAAAATGAACATGACCTTGTCCTTGACAGGCACGAGAGGGGCGTTCGATCTCCGGTCCACGCCGACAATGTGGTTCGCGAAACCTGAAACGGTGGTTTGGTCGTTCCATCTGATCACAGGCGAAGCCGCTGAGCGGAACGGAAGATAGAACCAAACCGAGCAGGCCGCCGCGACTATCAGGGCCGCGGGCGCAGCGAGTTTTTTCAAATTCTCCGCGCGTCCCCTGTGAAGCCATATCACATAAACCGCAAACACCGGCGCTGCAAGCGTCATCGAGTAATGGTTTATCACGCCGAGCGCGAGCACCAGCACAAGCGCGAGCACGCGGCGAAGATCCTTGCGGGATCCGTCCAGCGACCAAGCGATGTTAAGAGCGAGAGTGAAAAAAAACAGGTTCAGGGGATAGACATCGGCTTGCCCGGCCTGCTCCCAAGCCAGCCTCGACACCGCGGCGGCGCCGGCGCCGATCAACGCCGACGGCAGCCATGAGAGCGCTCTGATAAGCAGGATGAATATCAGCGCAATAGCACCCGCGCCGGCGAACGCCGACACGAGGTTCACCGCGAGACCGGCGGTCCCCGGCAGCGCGAACGTGAAAAATTTTCCCATGAGCGATATCAGGGGATATCCCGGCGGATGCGTTACGCCGAGATAGTATGACGATGATATAAATTCCGAATTGTCGTCGAATAGGAAATCGGGCGCGGCGGTTGAAATATACAGGGCAAGCCCGGCAATGAAAACAATCGCGGCCCACGACCAATAATTCTTAGCGCTCGTACCGGAGTTGGAGTCGCCGCCCGGACCGGTCCCCGCGGCCTCCGCCATTCGAACCATTACTTTTTCACATCCCCGGCTTTCAGCTTCTCAAGCACGCATTCGAGGCTGCGCCCCACGAAAAGCGCCTCTCCCCGCCATGCGTGTTCTATCGTTCCATCAACTCCGACGAGGAATAGCGAAGGCACTCCCTCCACGTTGTAAAGCTCGCGTGTCTTCTGCCCGTAATCCAGCGCTACGGGGAATGATATCTTGTCCTGCTCCACTATCTGTTTAACGAGATCGAGGAACTGCTCCGAGGCCGGGTCGCTCTTCTGCGGCATCCCGACAACTCCTAAAATCTTGAGTCCCAGCTTATCCGCGCGCTCCCGCTTGAACTGTTCTATGCGCGGCAGTTCCGCCCTGCAATGTGGGCACGTCGGCGCCCAGAATACCAGAAGAAGCCTGCTGAAGCCGCTGAAAAACGACGGCGACTGCGGGTCCCCCTTCAAGTCCGTCAACTTGAAGTTCGGGGCCTCCTTGCCGGCCATCTTTTCGTAATCCGACGGTATCTTCATTTCGGCGAACTCGCACTTGGGAATACTCTCTCCAGCGCTTAGCTTCGCGGCGATGTCCGTCAACGTCATTGTGCGTATCTTCTGTGAAACGAGCATGCTTCCGCCGCCCTGAACTTTGCCGTCCTTATCTATGATGGCGAAAAACGGAATCCCCATGATACCGTACGATTCCCCAGTCTTGTTGGCTATGTCGAAACCCGGAATCGCCTTAACCCCGGCTTTTTTCAAAATCTCCGCGGATTGTTTGTTTTTATCCGGCCCTTGATCCTGAGACACCGCGAGCACGGCTGTTTTCGCCTTGCTTTTCTCAAGTCCGGCCTCGAGTTCGGCTATCTGCTTTATGCATACGTCGCAACGGACATCCCAGAACGCGATGACAAGCGGGCGTCCCTTGAAATTGGAAAGTTTCAAGTTCTTCCCATCTATATCCCTCGCAAATAATTCCGGTGCAACACGGCCGAGAGAGATGACGCCGGAAACCTGCGCGGCGGGCGCGGGTTTCGCCGCCGGTTTGGCCGCCTTGGAGACTGCCGGCTTCGGCTTTTTCACATCTTTCGATTTCGTCGCCGCCGCGCAGCTCAGAGGCGCCACGGTCGCTATAAGCAGAATTATTATTATCAGGATTCGTGAAGACCGGTTGCTGGTCATCGGTTCAAATCTCCCTTCGTCTTCCGCCGTCTCGCCGAACGGACGGTTCGCTCATAATATTATTGTATTTTAATGATAATTTTTTCACACAATTCTTTCGGAGTATAACTTCCCTGATCTTCCCCATTGACCGTCAACCTCACCCGGCCTGATTTCACGCCGACAATTTTAGCGCATAAGACACTTTTTTTCGAGGAACGCGTTTCCACTGTAAGATCTATTGCGCCGGGACTGAATTCCGCCTTCGAAACGGTGCAGAAGTTTACGCCGAACGCGGCCTCGCGCGCCGAGTCCACGAATATATCGCCGTACCCGGAACCGAACCTTTCCGCGGTCGCGCAGGCCCCGCCGCCGCCCCAATCGAACATTATGTAGCCCGGAGCGCGCCGGTCGAATCCGAGATGCCCGTAATTCTCATATACGGCGCCCTCGTCCTTCTTGATAAACTTGCCCATGTTCCCCGGCGCCACCGCTCTGTTCTCCGGTATCAGCATCGTGGTGAAAGAAGCCCGCAGCGCGGCCACGCCCCTTTCGAAATACTCCCTCTCCCCCGTTATTTCGTAATATCCCGCGAGGCACTCCGCGAACATGCTCTGCCTCGCGTCGTTCCACTCCGCGTCAGTGTTCATCACACCGAAGCCGCCGAAAGTGTCGATCGAAATGTACGGCGGCGCCCAGACCTGCTGCCAGAGCAGCATAAGGTCCAGAGCGCGAAGCCCGTGTTCGAGATATTTCTTTTTTCGCGTTGCAGCGTAAAGTTCGCGCATCAGCTCGGCCGTCCAGAACATGCACATCGTGTTCATGCAATGCAGCTCGGTCCCGAAGTCGCGCATTCCTATGTCCTTTTTGGAACATGAAAAGAACGTTTCGTAATCCCACCATTTGTTATCAGGAAAAACGGCGGCTATAAGGAAATCGGCGGCTCTTTCGGCGGCGCGCAGAGAATTCTTGTTTCCGGTCGTCGCGGCGTGCCGGGCGAGAAACATGGCCGGGGCGGCGGTCTGGGCGCTCTGCCTCAAAACCTTGCTCGGCACTATCCCGCCGCTCCTGACTCTCACCCATCCCGGTACGGCGCCGGAATCCTCCTGCACGGAGATAAAGGCCTCCGCCAAGCGATCCGCCCTCTCGATCAGTCTCGCGTCCCTCTCAAGTTCCTC
>JAKLIR010000295.1 GCA_022709505.1 bacterium
CGGCGGCGGCGGCGACACCCGCTGGCTGGTCGCTTACACACCCATAAAATTCGGCGGCAACGTCTGGTCCGTGGCCGCGACTTTTCAGGAACGCGACGTACCCTTGCTTCACAACCTTCTGGTCAAATATTTAATTACGGCTTTCTTCTGGCTGCTCGTGAACGTGGCCATCGTTCTGATTTCCCTCCGGCTTTCGGCCGGACGCTACACGGCCGAACTCCGCGTCAGACGACTCATGGACACAGCCGCCGTGAACGATATCCTCCGCTCCGTCAATTCGGAACTCACGGAAACCAAGCGGAAACTCGAAGCCAAAACCAAAGAATTCGAAGCCTTGCACCGGGAACGGGAAACGCTGCTCGAAAAAATGGACGAACTTCAGAAACGTCTGTTCGGCTCAGTCCCGAGGCCGACCCGGGAACAACGAGAAACCATGCGGGAGCTCCGCAGGCTCTCACGGATACTGCGCCGCCCCCCGGAAGGAAGATTCTGGAAACATCACGAGGAAGATTGATCCCGGATTCGTTATTGGGATTCGGGAGCAGTGATTAAGAGCGGATGAAATGCAAGGCGGAAGGAGCATTTTTGAAGTGAGCGTACCGGGATGTACGTGAACGAAAAAATGCGACGACAACGAAGCAGTTCGCCGCTATGAACATTGCACCGGATTCCTCGCACCCCGCCGTTCCAACTCTCCGCACAGCGGATAAAAGGATGAGGTAACGTATGAAAAGCGATTTGATTAAAAAAGGACCCGAAAAAGCCCCGCACCGCTCGCTGCTAAAGGCGATCGGCCTGACGGACGAGGAAATCAAACGGCCGATGGTGGGTGTGATCAACGCCGCGAACGAGATCATCCCCGGCCACATCAATCTCGACCGCGTTGCTGCGGCGGTCAAGGCGGGCGTGCGGATGGCGGGCGGCACACCCATCGAGTTCCCCTCCATCGGCATTTGCGACGGGATCTCGATGAACCATATCGGCATGAAATATTCGCTCGCGAGCAGGGAGCTGATAGCCGACTCCGTGGAAGTGATGGCCATAGCTCACGCGTTCGACGCGCTGGTGGCCGTGACCGGCTGCGACAAGATAACCCCCGGAATGCTCATGGCGCTGATCCGGCTGGACATTCCGGCGATCATAGTGAACGGCGGCCCCATGCTCCCCGGCCGCCTGCGCGATAAGAGCCTCGACCTCATCGACGTGTTCGAAGCCGTCGGCAAGTTCAAGACCGGCTCGCTCGACGAGGCCGGGCTCATCGAACTCGAAAACGCCGCCTGCCCGGGCTGCGGCTCCTGCGCCGGCATGTTCACCGCGAACTCCATGGGCTGCCTCTGCGAAGCGCTCGGCATAGCCCTGCCCGGAAACGGCACGATCCCGGCCGTCCACTCGGACCGCTTGCGACTCGCCACGGAATCCGGTATGGCGGTCATGCATTTGCTGAAAAAAAATATCAAACCCTCGGACATAATAAACTCCAAGAGCCTCGAAAACGCTCTCACAGTCGATATGGCGCTCGGATGCTCGACCAACACCGTGCTGCACGCGCTCGCGATCGCCGCGGAAGCCGGGCTGAAAGTCGATCTCAACACCGTTGACGCCGCAAGCTCGAAAACGCCCAACCTCTGCCGCATCCGGCCCGGCGGCGTTCACTATCTGTCCGACCTTCACGAGGCCGGCGGCGTTCACGCGGTGATGAAGGAACTCTCAAAAGCAAACCTGCTCAACACCGGCGTGATGACCGTCACCGGCAAGAAACTTTCCGAAAACCTTAAAACCGCTCAAGTGAAGGATTACGAAGTGATCCGGCCTATAGGCAAACCGCACACTAAGACTGGCGGGCTCACCGTGCTATGGGGCAACCTCGCTCCGGACGGCGCGGTGGTGAAAAGCAGCGCAGTGGCTCCGGCGATGTACAAGCATTCCGGCCCGGCGCGCGTGTTCGATTCAGAGGAAGTCGCGTACAAGGCGATCCTCGGCGGCAAAATCAAGCCGGGGGACGTCGTGGTGATCCGCTACGAAGGCCCTCGCGGCGGCCCGGGAATGCGAGAGATGCTTTCTCCTACCTCGGCGGTCATCGGCATGGGACTCGGCGAAAAGGTTTCTCTCATTACAGACGGCCGCTTCTCCGGCGGCACGCGCGGCGCCGCGATAGGGCACATCTCCCCCGAAGCCGCCGCAGGCGGCCCGATCGCTTTGATCCGCGAGGGCGACACCGTTTCTTTCGACATTCCCAAAAAAAGAATTTCTCTCGAAATAAGCGACGCCGAACTTAAAAAACGCGCGGCGACGTTCAAACCGCCCAAACTCAAAATCACGACCGGCTACATGCGCAGATACGCGGAAGCCGTGCAGTCCTCAAACCTCGGCGCGGTCCTGAAACCGGTGACAGAGGACTGATATCTCGTCTCATGTGAGTCGGGCGGATCACACCTCCGGCGGCTCAAGGGGGCGCTTTTGAAAAAGCGCCCCCTTGAGAATCCCCTGCAAAATTTTCAACCCGAATCCTTCATTTGGATTCGGGAGCAGTGATTAAGAGCGGATGAAATGCAAGGCGGAAGGAGCATTTTTGAAGTGAGCGTACCGGGATGTACGTGAACGAAAAAATGCGACGACAACGAAGCAGTTCGCCGCTATGAACATTGCACCGGATTCGGCGCACTATTGACGAATCCGGGTTTAATCTCGCGATGTCGCATAAACAATGCGGCATTGCTTTGTTCCACCTGCGGGCGGGTACGGAGACCCGCCCCTACATTTAAAAACATCCTTTTTTAAATCAATTGCGCCTTGTATCCCGGCTCCATTTTACAGTTTTCTCATTTGATTGTTAGAACCGATTCATCACTCTCGTCAAAGAAAATATTTGTTTCGACTGGGGGCGGGGCGTCTCGCCGCTCTTTTCCTCGTTCCGGTGCTCCGCGCCGGAACGCATGGATTGACTGCTCCGCGGTCGAAAAGTTTCACCCCCGAAACGCTAACACTTGTCTTACGTTCGATGGAGCATTGTAACGATGAAAAAACCGGCCGAGTGCGGAGAATCGTCGCGCTCCAAGGCGCTTCGCGCGTTTATGGACTAAGACTCGATTTGGGAATCACCTATTCGGCATTACAAAGATAGAACAGTGCTACATTCATAAATGACGAGACAAACTTGGACATACTTATAAACGTGAATGGTATTACAAATATGGAGTGCGCCGATTCATCGTCGCTTTTATCGCCGGGAATTCATTCCCGGCCGCATCTCGCGCCCAGCCGACTCGAATCGCCGCTTTCCACGATTCCTTCCTTGTTGCGATATGGTTACTCGACCGCGTCCGCATCGAGTTTGATATTTTATCGGCGTTATGATATGCTTTCTACGATGTGGCAATAATAACAACAATGATTCCCGGAGGAAAACAATGGAAAAGTATTTAGTGACAGGCGCGTGCGGATTTACCGGATCGCATATATGCGACATTCTTAGTGAAAGAGGCATCCCGTACAGGGCAACCGATCTCGCATCGGCGGACAAACAGTGGCTGCCGCGAAATTGCGAGTTCGTGCCTTCGGACCTGACGGATCCGGCGTCTCTGAAAACCGTTCTGAAGGGAATCACGATAGTGCTCCACCCGGCGGCGATTTTCGACTGGTCGGCCTCCGAAGAGCTTCTCGACGCGGTGAACGTGCAGGGAATGGAAAACCTCTGCTCGGCCGCCAAGGAGGAGGGCGTGAAAAGGCTCGTCTCTTGGAGCACGAGCGGCGTTTACGGCGATCAGAAGTTCGACCGGCTTCCGATCTGCGAGGACTATCCGGTAAAACCAATTGATAAATACAGCATATCGAAACACAGGCAGGACAAGATCGCCCTGCGCTTCAGTCAGGAAGAAGGCCTCGAGACGACGATCATCAGACCGGGAATCGTTTACGGGCCGCGCTCGAAGTACGGCGCCATGCAGTTCTTCGAATCTTTCGCAATGATACCTGTCGTGCCGATCCCCGTGAATTTCGACGTGTACAAGCTCGGCACTGTGCATGTACGGGACGTCGCCGGCGCGGGGATTTTCGTTTCGACCAAACCCGAAGCGGTAGGGCAGATTTACGCCGCCGTGGACAGCTCGGACATCACGATCGCCGGCTTCTGGCGCCACATAGCCGCCGCCATGAACAAACCGACCATCCCGATCTACCTGCCTCCGATGCTCGCCCGCACGAGCGGCCTCATTTTCGCGGACATTCTCGACTTCATTTCCAAAAATATCACACATAAAAAACCTGTCGTGGAAAAGGACCCGATCAAGTTCTTCCCGATTTCGCTCGATGTCAGCAACCAGAAAATCCGGGACCTCGGCTATAAGTTCGAATATAACGACGTCCGGATAGGCGTGATAGAGACGATCGACTGGATGCGCAACGAAGGCATGATGGACAAAACGATCCTCCAGTTCCTGAAAGAGAATTTCTGAACCGGAAGGTTCCCGCTGTTGACGCGTATGTGCAGGGCGACCGAGCCTGATTTCGCCGTGCGCCCGGCGTATTCGGCTTTTTTTATGTGTATTCTTCGCCGTCGTTCTGCTAATCCGGATTTTTCACGAGAAAAATCCGGGAAATCGTAAAAAGAGCGATCTATTGCGTTGCATCATCGACTCGAACTCGGTCACATACGAACCCGAATCCGCTGATTGGATTCGGGAGCAATGATTCAGAGCGGATGAAAAGCAAGGCGGAAGGAGCATTTTTGAAGCGAGCGTACCGGGATGTACGTGAACGAAAAAATGCGACGACAAC
>JAKLIR010000296.1 GCA_022709505.1 bacterium
TCAAATGTGCCTCAGGCGACCCGAGGGGAACCTTTGCCCAAGGGGAAACTTTGAAAAGTTTCCCCTTGGGAATCCTCTTCAAACTTTTCGCGCGCGCAATTCCGGAGCCTCGCCCCCGGAATTGCTTTTTTATTATTCTGAAAAAAGTTCGATTCCGGTTTCGCTTCGCAATCGCGCACCCGAGTAATTGCCCGCGCCCCGTCCGCTTTTTTTGTTTTGTATTTTGCACTTGTAGGGACGGGTCTCCGCACCCGTCCGTGCTAATTGCAAGCGCGGCGGGCGCGAATGCTTGGAAATTTCCATCTGCGAATTTTTCCGCATCCCGCCGCTTCTTTTTTCCGTGAATATTAGATAATATTTGTGGCATCGCCGGAATTACACTATTCAGAGAGGTAATTCATGACACAAACAAACGGACAGCAAAACTCGCCGATGAAGTTGCAGGCGATGTTGATCTACTGCCTTGCGAACATCGGCATGATGGTGCTCGACACCCTGCTCGACCAGTACACGATGTTCTTCTACGCGCCGAAGAGTTCGGCCGCCGCGAACGTCGGGCACGCAGCGATCAGTTTCGCGCCCATCGCTCTCGTCGGGCTCGCCCTGAATTTCGGCCGCGTCGTGGACGCCATCGCAAACCCCATCGTCGGCTTCCTCAGCGACCGCACGAAAACAAAATGGGGCCGCCGCATTCCTTACGTCCTCTTCGGCTCGATACCCATGACGGCCTTCTTCATCCTGCTCTATTCTCCGCCCATCCATCACCTTTCAAACTGGAACGCTCTGTGGTTCGCGGTGATGTGCGGCGGCTTCCTTTTCCTCTACACGCTAACGGTCGCTCCCTATCTCGCACTCATCCCGGAAATCGCTCAGAGCAGCGACGACCGCGTGAAACTATCCTCATGGCACGCGATCGCGAGCATGCTCGGCCTCATCATCGGCGCCGTCGTTTCCGGTTTCCTGATCAAACCTTTCGGAATCCGCGGCATGGCGATCTGCATGGCTCTTTTCTCTCTCGGCACCATACTCATCACCGCGCTGACAGTGAAGGAAAAACCGCTCAAGGAAGAACAGATAGCGCGCCTCTCCTTCAAGGATGCGATCATTCCGACCTTCAAGAATAAACACTTCATCATTTATGCGTTCAGCATTTCATCCTTCTGGCTCGGCTACAAGGTGCTTCAAAGCTCCACGATCTATATATGCACGGTGGTTCTTAAAAAAGACGAAGGGTACGTGAGCATGGTGATGGCCGGCATGCTTCTGGTGCTGCTGCTGTCCATTCCTTTTGTGTTCATGATATATAACAAAATCGGCAAGAAAAAGCTCTTCATGACGGGGCTGTTCCTCATCATGATATTCTCGCCGCTCCAGTTGTTCGTCCAGAAAATCGGCGTGATCATGGACCCGGTGATCTATTTCCACATAATCGTGGCGATAATGGGGTTCCCGATAGCTCTGATGATGGTCATCTACAACGCGGTGATCTCGGACGTCATCGACTTCGACGAGAAACAGACGGGCATGAGACGCGAGGCTATGTATTACGGGATGGAGGGCTTGTTCACGAAGATCGCGCGCGGTATCGGCTCGTCTCTCAGTGCGTTCCTTTTCGCCATCTTCGGGATCGAGGCCGGAAAGGTCGGCGGACTTCTCCTCGCAGGCCCGTTCTGCGCTTTTTTCGCACTGCTCGGAGTTATAATATTCAGCAAATATACTCTTTCTGATTGAACCGGCTCGTTATGTCGGAGCCTGTTTACACTGATCGAAGAGTTATTTGATAGATTGCCATAAGAACACAAAAGAGCGGGCGGAACACCCGCTCTTTTACATCTAAGCAATCCTTGGTCGAAGCCGGAGGCTCGCCGGAAGATGTCGCTGATCCACAGGCTCACGAACGAAGGCAGCGGGTTCCAACGCCGCACGTTGTACCTGCTCGCGCGGCGGCTCGAACTTCCGTTCCTGCGCGTATCGTACAACCTCATGCGCGGCAAATGGCGCGGCATCGGCGCGCGCCGCTCCGTTCGCGCTCTTTACGCGGCGGCTGTAACCCGCCCCATAGCAACACACGGCGATTCCGCGCGGCCCATACCGTTCGAACCCCTCGCCGATTTCATCCGCTCGCTCGATTGCTCGATCGCCGTCGGCCCGTGCAGGTGCAGAATCACGCACCGCTCTTGCAACCACCCGCTCGAAACAGACATCGTGATCCGCACCGGCGCCGAAGCATGGCGCCGCGCATTCCCTAAGGAATACCGCGCCATCGACCGCGAGGAAGCTCTCCGGATCATTTCCGAATGCCACGCCGCCGGTATGTTCCACATGATTTTCCACCACTTTCCGAGCACGTCGAGCTGCGAATACGTCGTGTGCAACTGCTGCACCTGCGGCTGTGTCCCGTACATACTCAACCGCGACCTCGGCCCGCGCAATTTTCCGTTCATTTCCGGCGGCTGGACCGCCGAAACCAACCTCGCCGCTTGCGGCGGACACGGCGACTGCACGGCGGCGTGCCCCTTCGGCGCACGCTCTGTCTCGGACGGCAAAGCCGTCACTCGCGCCTGCTTCGGTTGCGGCCTATGCGTCGCCGCCTGCCCCGAAAAAGCAATCCGCATGGTCCACTCGCACGACGAAAATCCCGCTGTAAAACATTCACTCCCGCAATGATGTAATAATCACGCGCCGTTGTTTTCACGATTCTCGCTGAGTACGAATTCGGCATGCTATTGACGAATCCGGGTTAAATGTCTTTTATTGTAAAAATAGAGAGAGCAATTCCCGGCGCGGCCGGAATTGCGGAGCGAGAAGTTTTGAAAAGGATTTCAAAGGGAAAACTTTTCCAAAAGTTTTCCCTTTGACCGCCGGAGGCAAATAATGCAATTTATCCTGAACGGTGAATGGCGGGCGAAGCCGGATCCCGCGGGAGACGGCGAACGAAACCGCTGGTTTGATATTGCAAAGTCCGACGCCGCCGCACCCGAATGGGAACCCGTGGAGGTCCCTTCCTGCTGGAACTCAGATCCGCGTTACGACCGCTACGAGGGTCTTTTCTGGTACGCCGTCGATTTTCCCATGCCCGAACACGATGCGGGAGAGACCGAGCCGGCGATCCGGTTCGGCGCGGTCAACTATTTTTGCCGCGCATGGTTGAACGGGTTAGAAATCGGCTCACATGAGGGCGGCTATCTTCCGTTTGAATTCGAAATCGATCCCGCAAACATTAAAAAGAACAACCGGCTCGTTGTGCTCGTTGATAACCTAAGATCCTCAAAACGGATCCCCGGAGAAGTGTTCGACTGGTACAACTACGGCGGAATCGTTCGGGACGTAGTGTTCTTCATGCGCCGGCCGCTAAGATTCGAGTCGGTGCGGGTGAGCGGCCGGCCCATCGGCGCTTCGTCGGCGGAAGTCACGGTGGACTTCAAACAAACCGAATCCTTCGGCTTCAAATGGCGCATAACGCCGGCTGATGGAGGAAATCAGGTCGCGGCCGGAACGCTCGAACAGGACAGTCCAACAGGCCGGTTCATCGCCGGTTTCAGGGGGGCGAAAACGTGGAGCCCCGAAAGCCCGAATCTTTACAACATAGAACTCGAACCGCTTGAGGACGCGGCTGCTGACCCGTATGTAGCCCGTTTCGGCGTGCGTGAAATCAGGATCGACGGAACGAAGATACTCCTCAATGGAGATTCGGTAAAGCTGCGAGGGGTCAGTTTACACGAGGAGCTTGAACCATACGGGCGGGCGATCCCGGCGGAGGAACGAGCGCGGGATGTCGCGGACATAAAAAAACTCGGATTCAACGCGCTCCGGACGGCGCACTACACACACGATGAGGCGCTGCTCGACGCGGCGGACGAGGCCGGGCTGCTCGTTTTCGAGGAGATCCCCGTTTACTGGGAGATCGATTACGAGGATCCGAGGGTCTATGCGCTCGCGCGCTCGATGCTGCGCGACATGACGGAGAGGGATTTCAACCATCCGTGCGTCATCCTATGGTCCGTGGGCAACGAAGTGCCTGTCGAGCACGCAGAATGCGCGGATTTCATCCGGGCGCTGTTGAGTGAAGCGCGGGCGCTCGACCCGACGCGACTCGCGGCGTTCGTGTCCTGCCGGTTCCTTATCGACTCCGTCCGGCCCGCCTCGGACATCGCTGGCGTGAACTGCTACCTCGGATGGTACTACGGCGATGAGAAAGACCTCGCTGGGCTGATGGAGCTCATGCAGGCGACAGCGCCGGACAAGCCGTGGATCATGACCGAGTTCGGCGCTTGCGCGCGGCGGGATTACAGGTCGAAGGCCGGCGCAAAATATTCCGAAGACAGGCAGGCGGACTTGCTCGCGCACTATATACGTACTCTAAATTCTCTCGATTTCGTCAACGGCTGGTTTATCTGGATCTACCGCGACTTCCGAAGCCCGCTCCGCACCCATCCGAGACAGCAGGGGTTCAACCGTAAGGGGATAGTTGACGAAAAGAGACAGCCTAAACTCTCCGCTCTGCGGTTGCCCGGTCTTATGGAGGAGATGTCCGCGCCGCGCAGCAAGGCGCCGTTCGCAGCGCTCCGCTCCGCTCTGCTCGCCGGACTCGAAAACTTCGTCTATAAAGCCGCCTTTCCTCTCGTCACACGGTCTCAAAGGCAGCTTACTAACCGTTATTATCTCCGCCGCCCTGCATAAAAGTGAGAAATCGTAAAAAGGGCGATCTACGGCGTTGCATCATCGACTCGAACTCGGTCACATACGAGCAGTATGCTCCCTCGTTC
>JAKLIR010000297.1 GCA_022709505.1 bacterium
ATTGCCAGCGCCTTTTCGATTCTCTCCAAATGAGAATTACATTGCGCTATATATTTTTCGTCATTTATTATTTCAATATTCAGGTCATCTATTTCCTTTGTGAATTCATCCGCGAGCTTATCTGATGCATAGATTACTTTTTTTCTTGTTGAATATAAGAAAGACGCGGCGCTTAATATGACGGACAACATTTCAATTGGAACAACTAATGTTTTCGGAATATTTAATATGTCAGTGAATGCTACTATCACGGCTAATGATATAAACAACGTTCCTGTTACTTTCGTTATCGTTTTTGTTTTGTCTGCTCTTTTCGGAGATGCGTCGTTTATTTTTCTCTCGATTCTTTTCTTTTCTTCGAGAAGACTTCTCTTTGTTTCGAGTTCCGATCTTCTATCTCTCGCCTTTCGATTGTACTCAAGCCAATCTTCCACGTTCTTCTTTTCTTCACAAAGTGTTTCGACGCTCTTCCCTTTAAGAACGTCATTTAAATTTGCAGAAATCTTTTCATGTTCATCCTTTAGGCTGTTCAAAATATCGTTCAGATTATTAAGATCTTTTGATACGCTTTCCATATCCGTGTTTATGGAATTAATATTACTAATGTCTCTATCAAGTATATCGTAAGATACAAAACCGGTTGTCACTTTATCCACGTTCTCTCTCGTCCATCCGGGAAATTGAAGAGCAAGTATGTTATTAATATTCAATATATCTTCAGATAACTTCTTTTTTAATATAGCTTTATTCTTAATAGTGTCTATCAACAATGATAAATTATTAGTAAGTTTTTTAATATCTTTCGCTTTTTCTAATATTTTTGCATCATATATTATCGTTTCTAATTCATTCTGAAGAGGCTTTTCCTGTTCCAAGATATTCTCATATTCCTGTTGCAGTTCGGAAACATTTTCTTCGATTTTCCCGAGCCTATTGAGGCCGTCCTCGGGGAAATCGGCGACGTACGAATATTTTAAAATCGTTTTTTCGGCCTTTGCGAAGTTTTCGTATGGTTCTTGCGATTCCAATATAATTTTTATGTCCGCTATTCTTTTTGCGATTGTCGATATCTCGTTTTGAATCGTCTTTTTTTCGGCTTCGAGATTTTCGAGTTCAACGACTATATTGCGGAACTTGTCGTAATCGGCTCGTGCAGTTCTGATATCCGATTCATTATTCTCGAAATCATCGAACATTGCTCGGAGCCGCGGGTCCTGTTTCTTCGAAGAAATAATATAAATGGAATCAAGGTTCGCCTTTATGCGATCCGCCGCTTTATGAGGCGAAACGCCGGCCGCACCGCCTCCGAGAGTGTCGTAAAATATCCCATCGAGCCTGTGCGGATCGTCATCCGTATTTTTCTCTTTAATCCGAGTTAAATCCGCAACATTTATTGAAAAAACGTTTGAATAATTTTCCCAAGTCGTATTATTTCTAAGAACAGATTCGAAAAAATCCACTGAAACCGGAGAGTCATCTTTTTTTCTGATAGCAACATCATCCTTCGCGGCGTTTTTCTTTGAGTGTCTCGTAACTACGTACGTCTCTCCGGCGCATTCGAAAACCACCGTTCCCCCCCGCCTTGCGGCGACGACCGGGTCGTAGTTATTAGTTTCCTGCCGCGATTTGAACACAGCAGCGCCGTAGACAACATATTCCATGAAACGAGCGAGAGTTGTTTTCCCTCTCTCGTTCCTTCCGTATATTAACGAAATGCCGCCGTCCGCGAGAGTGACTTTCTTTTCCGTCCACAAACCGAAACCGGTAACATTCATCTCTCGTATCTTCATGTTTCGCGCCTCAACGATTCGAGACATAGAAGCAACGCGGCGTCGAGCAGTTCATCTCCCGGTATTTCGATTTTATTGAAATTATCCCGCGACTCGAAGAGCCTTTTCAGAGCCGTGTCTTGCTTGTAGGAACTTCCGGAAATCTGTTGGAAAAGCAACTTGGAAGAGAGACCGCCAGATTTTGAGCGATCTTTTTTAATCGAATCGACGAGCCTGACGAGTTCTCCTTCGAGGCTGTTCTCCTTTCTCAGAGCGTCCAGATCAAATTCATCCCTCGGAGGTCTGCATTCCGTCGCATCGATCTCCCTTATCCAAACGTGAGGTTTCGAATCGCCGTCCGGGTCTCCGAAGCCCTTGGAGACATATTCGAGAAAATCACAGCCCTCTTCACGTATGTGCGGGTCGATCCGAATGATGTGCATCGGCCCCTCGCCGGACAGCCTGACTCGAACCGCCACTCCTTCCACGTATGCATCGAGAGTCCTCTTCACCGACTCGATCTCGTCGTGTATCCGCCCGGCGAGCTCGGCGTACATATTCACGCCGACCCCTGTTATATCAACCGTTACGTCCGTCATGAAAAGAACGCCTGTCGGAAAGTGTTCGATCTCGACTCCGCCCGCACCGGCTCGCACTAAAGCAGCAGTCATCTCCCCCGTTTCCCTGCGTCTCCTCGCCTGAGGACATCCGGGATAAACCACGGGCGGCCTCTCGTTAACGATTTCCCGTTTGTGAATGTGGCCGAGAGCCCAGTAATCGTACCCTTTTTCGAGAAGTTCGTTAAGGGAACACGGCGCATAAGACGCGTGTTCTCCCCGCGTTCCCGTCAATGCGGTGTGCAGCACGCCGATGGTAAACAGATCATCATCTTTTCTCGGATACATCGAAGCAATGTTTTCAAGAACGTCGCGTCGGGAAAAACTCATACCGACGATCCGCGCCACAGTTTTCCCGTCTCTTTTGTGTTCGATTATCTCGGGCTTTTCTCCTGAGAAAACGTGGACGTTGCCGGGCGGGCGGAGTTCGTTACCGCCCATCGAGTCGGCGAGATTATCGTGATTACCGGCCGCGATGTAAACTTCTATGCCTGCTGTTTCGAGCGATCTGAATAAGACGTTAAGTTCTATTTGAGTTCTAAGATTTTTCTGGTCCGAATCATAAAGGTCTCCCGCGATTAATAGGAAATCTACTTTTTCTTCCATGCATTTGCCAATGATAGTCCGGATGCTTTCGCGCTGACAGTCGGACGCCGTCCGCTCCATCGGGCCGCCGACGCCTCTGAAACTGTTCATCGGCGAATCCAGATGGCAGTCCGCAGTGTGTATGTATTTTAATTTCCCGTCACTCATGGCCGTTCAAAAAAACCGAATCGTATTCTTAAATTCACGCCGGACGTGCATTCATTTGTTAATCAATCCGACACTCGAATCAATGTTCAGTTTCCTTCCGTTCCCTAAATCTATCAGGACATTATAACCGTCTTTTTTAACATCTCCGTTTTGATTTACATTATTCGACGTCGTGGAAGTGACGAACAGAGCGGTTTTTCCCACGGCGCGCAACAACACGACGGGGATTTTTTCATCCGGGTGAAAACCCGTGCTCAAACCTTCATACAAATCGGCCCGGCCGCTCGTCATGAAATTTGAAACGGCGGAAGGCGAGGATTCGCCCGCCGATTGAAACGATATCGATTTCCCCCTCCCCGGTTCGCTCTTTGAATAGAAGGCTATCTCCTTATTTGGAGACACCCCTTTTATCGGTTCCCCACCCTTGAATTCTAAAGCAGCGTCATTGGGAGAATTCACGTGAAGGAACAAATCATAGGTATGGGATCCCTCCGATTTAGCCGAAACGATGTCAACAAGTCCGCTTTCCATGAGTATGACGGTTCTGCGAATATCAACACCTTCATAAAGCGATGTGCAGTCCACGGTCAACCCGGTGTAATCCCGATCATTTACGAAAGCCGTCGGGGTGCATGCCGCCCTATTCTCCTGAAGCCCGTCAACCATCATCGTGTTATGGGCTTCGGTGGTTCTGTACCAAGATTGATAGAGCGGATGACCGTAAGGGACTGTGCCTAAATCGGGAAATAGCTCTTTGCGACCGTCGAAATAGAAAATTTCGGGGCGGTCGAAGTGATCGTGGCCACCGGAAAAGCCATGATATTTCACGAGCGCGTATTTGCCGGCCTTGCGAAGCACGGTGACGCCCGAAGCAGGGAAGTGAACCGATTCCTCGGGCGGCTTCCAAAGATCCCCGCCGCCTTTTTTATCGGCTTCGGAGCGATGATATATGAAAAAATTCCGTTCGAAACTGTTCAAATCGCCGCTCCTCGCGATCAGAGCATCCGTTAATCCGTCGAAATACGGATCATTCAAAGCATATTTCGCGAGAGCCGCGCCCGCCGTCATCTCCGACAAATTCACGTTGTGGCGATAGTCGTTGATAGGCGGAAGCGAAAAGTCCGGCAATGTCATTTTGGGCAAGACTTTGAAAAATTTAATGAAAGAAGGCCGCGAGCAAAGGTCCACTCCTTTGTTCTTGCAGATTGCCGCGAGCACTGAGAGCGGTTTCATCGCGTATAAATGGTATCCCGAAGACATTTCATACCAGAAACCGTCAGGAGTGATCCCTTTATCGATCTGATCCGAGAGAGATTTGATCGAACGCTGCGCCATACCGTCATTCCCGGCGAGTGCGGCCGCCGACAGAGCCGAAACCGCATGCCAGATTTGAATGTTGTGGACCCCGAAATTGTATCCTTCGACATGTTTGGCGGCTGGGATGAGCAGTTTTTTTACAATAATTCCATAGTCTTCCCGTGAGACCCCGGGCGCGTCGCCTATAAGGTCGCACGCCATGGCGGCGGAGATCAGAAGAACGGCTTCGTCGAGGGATTGACTCGTGAGCCGCCCAAGACCCGCCGGGCCGCCGTGTGGAGGGTATTTCTCATATTTCAAAGCATA
>JAKLIR010000298.1 GCA_022709505.1 bacterium
TGTGAATCTCGACGGAAAACCCGCCGTCACTCGCCTTGAAAAGCAAATCGATTATTTCTGGGATCAGAACGCACCTATCCCGGGAACCGGATTCAATTCCTTCTCTGTGAGATGGAGCGGGGAGATCGTGGCGCCCAAGGATGGAAACTACAAACTCGTTCTTGTAAACGATTCCATGGCGAAACTTTTCGTGAACGGAAAGCTGAAAATAAACAACTGGACGTACGAGATTGTAAAAGGCAAGACCGCATCGCTCGATATGAAGGCGGGCGAGAGATACAAAATAAGGCTCGAGTATCAGGCCGGCTTCGGCGGACGAGGCACCGTGAAGCTCGGATGGATCTCTCCGAGCGGCGGAGGGATCGCGAGAGCTGTCGCGGCCGCCAAGAAGAGCGATGTCGCGGTTGTTATAATCGGTCTCGACAAGAGATTCGAAGGCGAGGGGCGCGACAGGGACAACATGGATGTGCCCGGGCTCCAGAACGAACTTGTAGAGAGAGTGGCCGCGGCGAATCCGAGAACGGTGGTCGTTCTTGTCAACGGGACCGCAATGCAGATAAGCTCATGGGTGGGGAAAGTTGCTTCCATAGTAGAGGCGTGGTATCCGGGCGAAGAAGGCGGCCGCGCGATCGGCGAAATATTGTTCGGCGACGTCAACCCCTCCGGCAAGCTGCCCGTAACTTTCCCGCCGTCTTGGGAAAAGAGCCCGGCATACGCAAACTATCCGGGCAAGGACGGCAAAGTCTATTACAAGGAAGGCGTTTTCGTCGGCTACAGATATTTCGATACGAAAGGAATCGCTCCGATATTCCCGTTCGGGCACGGGCTTTCCTACACTCAGTTCAAATACGAAGGCTTGAAAATCAATCCGGCTGGCGGCGGCGACAAGGTTGCGGAAGTCAGCCTGACAGTTAAAAACGTTGGAAAAAGAGAGGGCAAGGAAGTCGTCCAGCTCTATGTCGGAGATCCCGTATCGAGCGTTCCGAGGCCGCTCAGGGAACTGAAAGGCATCCGGAAAATCAATCTGAAGCCCGGCGAGAGCGCGAAGGTTTCTTTCACGCTCGACCGAAGAGCTCTTAGCTTCTACGATGTCACGAAAAACGCATGGGTCGCCGAGCCCGGACTTTTCAACATCGAGGTCGGCTCATCATCGCGCGACATTCGCCAGAAGGGAACGTTCACCCTTAAAAAATGAACGGCAATCGAATATCATTCGATAAAGCTGCATTCAAATAAACGGTAGTTAACATACTGTTAAAAACATCAAGGCCTATGGCATATAACCGGGAACGGGCTGAAAGGATAACGGCGCTTTCCGTTCCAGTTTTGCTTGCCGCCGCATGTTATCTGAACACGCTTCAAAACGGATTCGTTTACGACGATAGGTTCATCGTGGTAAACTCGCCGATAATCACTGATTTGTCGCTGGCCGGTGTTTTCAGGATTTTCGGCTACATAAGCCCGAACCATTATCTTCCCGTAAGATATCTCAGCTATGCGGTTGATTACAGTCTCTGGGGGTTGAATCCGTTCGGTTTTCACTTCACGAACGTGGTTCTGCACTGTGTCAATGCGCTTCTGGTGACGCTGCTGACAGCAAGGTTGGCGGGCGTGACGGGCGGCGGCCGCCGCTCATGGATCATCGCAGGGATCGCGGGGGCTCTTTTCGCGGTTCATCCGATAAACACGGAGACTGTCGCGTGGGTTACCGGAAGAAAGGACCTGCTCGCAACCGCATTTACCTTAAGCGCTATTATAACCTACCTGAAAAGCTATGATGAAAAACGGCGCTTTAAGACGGATTGGTATCTCCCGGCATCGGTATTATTGTTCGTGTCGGCGGTTCTTTCCAAGGCGTCCGTCATCGCGTTTCCGTTAGTGCTCGTCGCGCTCGAAATATTCGTAAGACCGGGAGCGAAACACCGGGTAAAACATAGCGCGGCGTTGCGACTCGCGCCGTTTTTCATAGTCGATTTCATAATAACTTTCATGGATATGAAGCTTTCGGTGGACAGCGGTTTGATAAAAGCATACATGGGCGGGACGCCACTGTTTCATTATATGACGATCTGTAAGATACCGCTTCTTTATCTTGGAAAATTGCTTTATCCGGTCCGGTTGAGCGTGGAGTATTCCGCCGTCCCCGAGAGAAGCGTGTTTTCATTAATGTTCGTCGCATCGTTGATATTTTGGGCGGCGGTTGCGGTATGGTTTTGGGCGAAGAGAAGGACGGGCGGATTCGCGATATTTTTCACCGCGTGGGCGATTCTGAACCTCGGGCCGTTCATGAACGTGCTGCCAACGAGCAAGCTTATAGCGGACAGATACGCGTACCTTCCCGCCATAGGAGTATTCGCACTCGCCGGCTGGTGCGCGGCGCGTTATGCGGCGGGGCGCGGCGTCGCGGCAAAAGTCGTGATTGTTTTGTTGCTCGTGCCGATAACTGTTTTGCTGGGGTGCAGGACGATTTCGCGAAACAGGGATTGGAACAATGAATTTTCACTGTGGAAGGCGTCGTACGCGCTCGAACCCAAGAATGGAATAGTGCTTCACAATCTTGGTTTCGCCTATTATGAAAAAGGTGATTTCGCAACGGCGGAGAGATTTTTCAGGGAGGCGATAAAGCGGGATCCCTCCTATATAAATTCATACATCAATCTCGGCGGCCTCGTTTATTACATGAAGAAGGATTCCGCGGAATCGATGCTGTTGTTCAGGCGGGCGTTGGAGATAAATCCGCGAAACAGTCAAGCAATCGCGAACATGGCGGTGATATATTTCGACAGAGGTGATTATGGGAGAGCGATAGCGGCGATGGAGAAAGCGATTAAGTTTTCGGACGATGGGGAAATGTACGTCGCGCGGCTGCTCGAGATGAAGCGAAGGATAGCGCAAAAGGAGCTTGAGTCCGGCGGTGAGAAAAACGAAAAGATGAAAATAGGGCCGCTTCGGGACGAGGCCGAGAAGTAGAGCGTGAATTCGTTGAAGTACGAAACCACCCTCGCGAACTATTGAAGTGCAAGTTATCCGTGGTTAT
Organism: bacterium; assembly: GCA_022709505.1. Taxonomy (GTDB): domain Bacteria; phylum UBP15; class UBA6099; order UBA6099; family UBA6099; genus JAKLIR01. Next base: position 3,038 of record JAKLIR010000298.1, read on the forward strand.
CTTGAGGGGGCGGAATTGGAAATTTATACTGAAAAATATAGACTGCCAGAGGGAAGAAATGAGCGACGAAACAAATAAGGAAGGATTGACGCGGCGTGAATTCATAGAGAGAGCGGCAAAGGCTGGCCTTGGAATCGCCGGCGCCTCGGCGTTCGGACTGCCTTTGTTCGGCGGTGATGCAGCAGTCGCCGCACCAGCAGTGAAAAAAGGCGGTAAACCGGTGGTCGTAGTCGCTAAGGACGCTGGTATCTGGAAAAGCGGCAAGCTCGACCGGGACGCTGTGCGCGAACTTGTTTTCAAGGCGGTGCGGGAGTTGTCCGGAGAGAAGAGCAATGAGGCCGCGTGGTCAGAATATTTCGACAAGGACGACAGGGTAAGCATAAAGATGAATTGCATAGGCGGCAAGCAGCTTTCGTCCTCCCCCGCGGTGGTGTCCGCCGTCGCCGCCGGATTGATTGCAGCGGGAATTCCCGGGAATAGAATAGCGGCTTGGGACAGGTTCGAATGGGAACTGAGAAATTCAGGCTACAAACCGGGCCGCGGGAAAGACGGTGTTCTATACACTTCGACCGATTCGGACGATTTCGGATATGAGGGAGATATCGTGTCGTGGGGGGAGGTCGGCACGCGTGTGAGCACGATCGCAACGAGGTTCAGCTCGGCGATCGTGAATGTCCCCGTCATGAAGGATCACGACAGCACCGGGGTCTCGTGCGCGCTGAAGAATTATTTCGGAGCGATAAACAATCCGAACAAACTTCACGAAGACGGTTGCGATCCGTACATCGCGGACCTGAACATGCTGCCGGTTTTCAAGAATAAGACAAAGCTTACTGTATGCGACGCGACTACGGGGCAATACCACGGGGGCCCGGCGCATAAGTCGAAATATACGTGGCGTTTTTCCGGTGTTATCGTCGGGACTGACATGGTGGCGGTCGATGCCGTTGTGAACGACATCATAGAGAAAAAACGCAAGGAAGAGGGGTTGCCCACGCTATCTGAAGAAGGCCGGCCGCCTAAGTTCCTGAAGACGGCCGCCGATCCGAAACACCGGCTCGGAGAATGCCGTCTCGACAAAATCAAAGTGATCGAGGTTTGAATTGACCGAAGGAAAGATGAGCAGGAGAGAGCTTATCTTCGGCGCCGCCCGCGCGTGCGCGGCGCTGTCGGTTTGCGGCGGTGTTCCGGCCGCCGTTCTTTCAGCTTCAGCGCGGGCCGATGCCGCCGCGCCGAGGAATGCGCCGTCGAACGCTCCCCGGGAAGTCGCCTTCTATGAAAAACTCCCGGAAAAGATGATCCGCTGCACGATCTGTCCCAGAAAGTGCAAGGTGGGAGACATGGAACGCGGGTTCTGCGGAAACAAGGAAAATCGAGGCGGAAAGTATTTCACGCTCGCTTACGGAAACCCGTGTTCGCTCGGCAACGACCCCATCGAGAAAAAACCGCTGTTCCATTTTCTGCCGGGGACTAACGCTTTTTCACTCGCCGTCGCCGGGTGTAATTTCGATTGTAAGTTCTGCCAGAACTGGCAGATATCCCAATCCCGGCCCGATGAAACAGAGAATTATGCATTAAACCCCGAGCAGGTGGTTGCCGCGGCAGTAGAAAGCGGCTCGCGGTCCGTTGTCTATACCTATACGGAGCCCACCGTCTTCTATGAATACATGCTCGACATCGCGAAACTGGCCCGCGAGCGCGGTTTATTGAACGGCATGCACACC
>JAKLIR010000299.1 GCA_022709505.1 bacterium
CGGGGCGCATCCTGCGGCTATCGGTCAAAGAGGGAGACGCCGTGCGCGCCGGGCAACTCGTTGCCGAGATCGATCCCGCCGAGTATGAACTGGCGTTGTCGCAGGCCGAAGCGCGGCTGGAGTCTCAGCGGCGGGAACTCGAAAAAGCGAAGATGAACCTGTCGTTCACGGTAGCCCAGACGAACATCGGCGTGCTGCAATCCTCGTCCAGCTTGGATCAGGTCGAGGGCAACGTCTCCATCTCGTCCACGCAGCACGATGTCAACATGATAAAACTCAGGAAGGATTTGGAGCGCGCGCAGGAAAGCTATGCCGAGGCGAAGGCGCTGGCCGAACAGTCGGAACGCGATCTGGTACGGGCTGATGAGTTGTTCAAAAAAGGCGTGGTGTCGAAACAGCAGTTGGACCTCGCACGGACGGGAAGCGAGACGGCGCAAGCGCGTCTGGCGGGAGCGGAAAAGACCGTGGAAACAGCGCTGTCCGCAATGCGGACATCAAGCATAGATTCGAGCAAAGTCGCTATCGCCGAGCAGGACCGCAACAAGGCGAACCTTGCACTCACCCTCTCGAAAAAGCAGCGTGTGGAGCAGGGCAATATAGCGAAGGCGACGGTGGAAAGCCTTAAGGAACAGGTGCGTGCGATGGAAGACGCCGTCGGACAGGCGCGGCTCGCGCTGAAGGAAACGAGAGTTCTAAGCCCCGTGGACGGCGTGGTGGCGAAAACGGCATCCCTGTCCGGGCAGATCGTACCCTCGGGCCAACCGATATTCTTCATATTGAACACCGGCACGCTGCATGTATCCGCGAATATAGAGGAAACTTTCATCCACAACCTGCATGTCGGATCTAAGGCGAAAGTAACAGTGGACGCGCTGCCCGGCGAAACGTTCAAAGGAGTCGTCACCGTCATCGGCGCGGCCGCGAATTCGAAGTTCGCGCTCATTCCGTCGGGCAATTCTTCGGGGCAGTTCATCAAAACGACGCAGCGCGTGCCGGTCAAGATCCAGCTATCGGGCGACTTGTCGAAGCTCAAGCCGGCGACGAATGTCATTGTGGACATAAAGAATAACCAGTAGGGTGGCCGGCGGCTCGGACATGAACATTTCTTCCAAGCGGAAATCGATTGAAGGCGATATCTCGAAATGGCTCGTGCTCGGCACGGTGATGCTCGGGCTGTTCATGGCTGTTCTCGACAGCAATATCGTGAATGTCGCCCTGCCGCACATGATCACCGCTTTCTCGACCAATTCCGACCGCATCCGGTGGGTTCTCGAATCGTACACGATGACCTACGCTGTTTTCACGCTGACCACAAGCTGGCTGAGGGAACGCGTCAGCATCAAATACTCTTTCTTCATCGGGCTTTTGATTTTCACCCTATCTTCCGTGTTGTGCGGGATTTCGTGGAGCATGGGCTCCATGATCGTTTTTCGCATCATGCAAGGCATCGGCGGCGGCATCATGATGCCGACCGGCATGACGCTGATCACCGAATCGTTCCCGCCGCAGCAACGCGGCACCGCTTTCGGGATATTCGGCATTGTCATAGTGTTCGCGCCGTCGATCGGGCCGACGCTTGGCGGATATATAGTTGATTCCGTGAATTGGCGCTACATCTTCTACATCAACCTCCCGGTGGGCATTCTGACGCTGTTCATGACCCTGACGCAGGTTAAGGAAACGAAGAAACTCGTCCCGAAGCCGTTCGATTTCTGGGGATTCGTTTCCTTGAGCGCTTTCTTGGGTTGTCTGCTGGTCGCGCTGACCGACGGGCAGAGCAAAGGATGGCGTTCCGACGAGATCCTCTCCTATTTCGCGGTTTCCGCGCTGGGTTTGATCGCGTTCCTCCTGATTTCCAAACGGACGAAACACCCGATCATAGACATCGGAATCTTCAGGAATTTTTACTTCTCCATCCTGTGCATTCTGAACGTGGCCCGCGCGTTCGCGTTGTTCGGCCGCTTTTTTCTCATGCCGCTTTTCTTCCAGAACCTCATAGGATACTCCGCGATGTCGGCCGGGATACTGCTGATGCCGGGAGCGATCGTTTCCGGCATAATCATGCCCATCATCGGACCGCTCATCGACCGCTACGGACCCAAGTTCTTCCTCGTCTCCGGCTTCGCGCTGATGGGAATTTCCCTTATCATGTACCGCAATATAGACGTAACCACCCCGTACGTTTTCCTGCTGATCCCGATTCTAATTTTCGGAGTGGGAACGGCATTGTCGAACACGCCTCTGTCGGCAACAGCGATGAACGTGGTGCGGAGAGAACAGATCGGGCAGGTTTCCACGCTGCTTAGCGTAGTGATGCAGGTGGGCGGTTCATTCGGTGTTGCGATGCTCGGCATGTTCACGACCAACCGCACTATCTTCCATCAGGCCCGCATCTCGGAACGCCTCACATCCTACAGCTATGCCGGGCAGGTCGCCCTTCAGGGAATCCAGACTCTCGGACGGCAAATAGGCGAATCGGCGTATTTAGCGAAGCAGCAGGCGCCGGTTATTCTGAGCGCGTATATCGCGAAGCAGTCCCAGATCGCCGGCTTCCAAGACGCCTTCTTCATAACGGGCATCCTCTGCTTCGCATCCCTGTTGCCGATGCTCGGACTCATCAACCTGAAACACCCGAGATACATCGGCGCGAAGAAAACCCAAGTCGAAGCTTCAATTGACGCCGGCGCGTGAAATGCGCTTGTCACGCCGTGTGCCGCGCCTCGGAAATTTTGAGGATGCGGTTCGCGTTGTCGAACAGTATTTTGCGGCGCGATTCGGGATCGCTCTCCGTTGCTATGAAAATCTTCGCAAGAGGCATTGCGAGCGGATAGACCGGCCAATCGGAGCCGTACAGCAACCAATCCGGGCCCATCGTGTCGATCAGCTCGCGGACGACGTCGGGCGGTTGGCCGCCGATCTCGAGATAAGTGTTACCGTGCGCTTTCGCCATGGCGACCGCCTCGCGGTAGTATCCCATGCCGGCATGCCCGAGTACGAACAGCGCGTTCGGCAGCCTTCGAAGGGCTTCCCCGTAGAGGCCGATATCTGAAAATCGGCGCAGTACGGCGGGCTCGACGCCGTTGTGAGCTGTGTGGAAAAGAATGGGAAAACCGGAGCGGGACCATCTGCGAAACAGGCGGATCGCCATTGGGTGATCCGGCCCCATCAAATTAATATAAGGATGAAATTTCAATCCGCGGGCGCCCATGGCGATGCATTTTTCCACGTGGCGTTCCCAGAACAATGAGCGCGGACTCACGCCGCAGAACGGGATCAACCGGTCGGCGCCGCCGGCCGCGCGTATGTGGAGCTCCGAAACCTTCATACTGCCCGGTAGGTCCATCGCAAGCGACACGCTGTTCCTCACGCCCATCCGGTCCATTTCGTCGATCAGGTTCGGGGCGGTATAGGTCGTTGCGGCTCCTCTTCCCAACAAGGCGGCTTCCGCATAGTCGCGGAAAAGCCCGTTCCTGTTCTCACGAGTCAAGTTGACGCCGGAGTATATCGACAGATCAACTTGCATTCCGGTTTCGCCGAAACTATGCTTCATTTCCTGCGTGCGCCGCGAAAGGTCTATCCGCGGAGCGAGGCCCGATGTGAATCCGAGATGCGTATGCATGTCTATTATCGGACCTTCATTTTTTGTCGCCGATTCAAGCTTCCCTTGTTCGTTGATCCGGAAATACTCGAGTTCGGCTAATGCTTGAACACTCTCGAAACACAATTTTTGATTTTTCAACGATATGTTCTCCTTCCGGTTATTCCAGAGACACTTCTATCTGAGTATCCCGCGCGACGAAGTCTGAGTAGGGCGCGACTTCGAGGCTCATGAGACCTCCGGGGCCGCCGTTGTTTATAACGGCGATCGCCACCTCGTTCTTTCCTTTGTCTCCGAACTTCAACCAGCACGCCGGCATGTAGAATGTCTCCTGAGGCCCCGCGCTCCAGTATCTACCTATGAATTTCCCGTTCACGTACACGAGCGCGTAATCCGAAGCCTTGATTTTCAACCCGATGGGTATTTCCCATCCGGGAGTTTTCGGCAGACTGAACTCCGCGCGGTACCAAACGAAACCGTCGTAGTCCTTCAGTCCGGCGGCCTTCTTCCAGTCGCCGGGGGAAGTTTTCCGCCATGCGGAATCGTCGAGAGATGGAGCGAACCATTTATTCTTCACCCCGGTAATGCCGGGCAGGAATTTGAAGCCGGAAAGATATTCCTTGCCGCCGTCAGGAGTAGAAGTATAAATTTGCGCGAGTCCGCGCGGCTCCCACATCGGAGCGTCACCGTTGCGGCGCCCCGACGCCTCGTAAAGTATGGTCAGCGTCGCGCCGTTCGGAGTCGCCGGCGCTTCGAACTCGTATTCATAGCCGCCGGTATGCGTTTCCAGTTGCGTCATGACGATGCGGTTGTCAATGAACACATAAATGCCGTCTCCGGAATAGAGGCGGATTTTGTATTTGACCGGCGCCGTCCGGCGCGGCAACTCGGCCGCGTACCAATACAAACCGTTGTCCTGATAGCCGAGAGCATCGAGGGGCAGAAGCGCCTTTAGCGGCTTCGCGGCGGCGATATCGAATGCGTCCGGTTTCATTTTGAGGTCTGTTATTTTAAGGGACAGTCCGGGGAAATCGGGCCGCGGTGTGTTTATCTCGAAGCCCGCGAGAGCGCCGGGCGCGGCGGCGATCTCCTTGCCGTCAACGCGGACTTTCACCTTCCCGCCTTCCGCCGGAACC
>JAKLIR010000003.1 GCA_022709505.1 bacterium
TCCGGAGTTTGAAGGCTGATGTCCAAGTATTCGTTTTCGCCCGGCCATTGCGACAGGATGACGGGGCCCGTAATCCCGCCGTTGTTTCCGTAGTCAGTCACCCTTATCGCGAGCATCGCTTTTTCGGCGACCGTATTCGGGGGCTTTATTTCACAATACAAAGGAGTGCGCGCTTCGTCCGCGTAACTCATGCACACTCTCGCTCCGTTCCAATAAACCTGCGCCTCGTCGTCGAAGCCTCCCTTGAACGCGAGCAGTAGCCTTTTCCCTCTCAAATCCTCCGGAATCCCTACCGACCTGCGATACCATGCGGTTCCGTCGTATTCCTTGTATTTCGCGTCTTTCTCCCAAGTTCCGGGGACCTTCATCTTGTCCCAATCCCAATCCATCGTATAGGTTTCATTCCACTCCTTCTGGTCTCCGGTTTTGAATTTCCAGCCGGAGTTCAAGGGGATGACGGTCGCGCCGGAAGCCTGTTCTTCGTTCGGGAGAACCACGACTTCGAGCGAGTCGCGGACGTCGCCGGAAACCGCGTCGTTGATCTCAGCGCCTATGAGGTACGAACCGGGGGCGGTGTTTGCCGGAACAGTCAAAGAGAGGTTCTTTGTAATATATTCTCCGGGAGATACGCTGAAGCTGTCCCCGTTCGGAGAAGATTTCCAGTTCTTGGGCGGTTTTACAGAAATAGATCCTGTCGCTGTGCGATTCTTGTAGCTGCTCGAAATACTTATGGGCGAGTCGAAAGATGAATCCACTCCGGCTTTGGAGTTGACGAAGATGCGTTGAGGTTTGAAATAAATCGAAAGAGGCAGGAACCCCTCGGGGGAGTCGCCGGAATTATATCGCCAGAACCTTGAAGTGACCGACTGCGGTTTCAGATCGACGGGAGACGGTTTGGCCTTTTCCGTTTCATTTTTGAACGACCTTGTCTCGAAGGCGCCGAGTTTAACTGAAAAAGCGTTTTTCCCGTTCTTGATATCATTCAAGCAGTCATTTTCGAGGAAATCGGATTCGCACGTTTTTCGAATTGGAAAAAATGATTCTACCTTAGCTTCGGCGGCGCGCCCGTCGGACTCGAAAAGCCTGAGAGTGACTCCGTTCGCCGCGTCGTCGGTTTTTTCGGGGAACTCATAACGGGGGATTGCGAACCCGAAGGGTTTGAAAGCGGACAGGATGACGTTCGATGGTTTCACCGATATGAAGCTCATGGAAGGCGGAAGCATCCCGGAATGGTAGTCGGTGAGAGTCGAAATGGGTGGATTGTTAACCTCGTATCCCGCCCGTACCGCGCCCGAATCGCGCCAGTCTCCGGCCGATAAATTCAGTGAATAGTAGAACGAATGATCCCAGTTCTCGAACTCGAAATTGTCGTTGACCGGCGCTTTTCTTCTCGGGGGATCGAGCCAGACGCCGGAAGGCCATGCGCTGCTCGACCGCATGAAAGTGAGAGCGAGCGTGCCGTCCGGATAGATGATATAGCTCGGAGTTCCTTTATTAATCAGAGCAGCGGTTTTAATTTCGAGTTTGGAATCGAACGTTCCGAGCGAGCCACCTGTCGTGATGGAGGATTTTTCGGAGATTTCCTTCTCAATTGCTTTCACGGCGCTCTCGGGGCAACCGGAGTCGGGGCAGATAATGAGCAGAACGGGGAGTCCGGCGTCGTCTTTCGCGAGTCTTTTTGAAAAGCCGGATTTTTGAACTTCCTTTTCAACGGACGACATGAACGAAGCCGGCGCTTCGGAGGCGTCGAGTATTTTCCGAGTGTAAGAATTGATTTTCGGAGAGCCGATGCTGATTCTGAAGTCCGACATGGATGAATCGTAGCTGTCCTCGCAGCATCGTCTTGCCGACGCTCTTGTCGGAGTGGTAGTCACGCCGGACTTCACGAGAGCGACGGTCAGCCTGTCCGAGAAATCGAGATCGGCTTTCGGAGCCGAGTCGCCTGAGATTATTTCTCCTGCGCCGACCGCGATCGATTGTGTGGCTGTTTGAGGTGAAGACGGCGTTTCGATCCTGAACGTGTTTGAAAGGGCGGCCCAGTTGTAGGCAGTGTTTCCGAGTGTCCACTTATAGACGGCCGTGTCCACGTCTCTCCCGAAAGGGCGGCCTATCGCGGCGTTCGCGACTTCGAACACCGGTTTCGAGCCCGCCGCATCGAGCGGAAAATGTACTCGGAACATCCAATCCCGTCCCTCGTAGCCCATTATCAAGCTGACGAAATCGATCCTCGGAAGCCCGTTGTAGAGATAAATCTCCTGACGTCGAAAGTAGCCCGGCTCATCAAGTTTGTAATCGTTTGCCGCGGAGATCAGGTATTGATTGCTGATTGTTACTTTGAGGGTGGCTTTCTTATCCTTGTCGAATTCGAATTTATATATCCAGAAGTTCTTGCCGTCCGCGAATCTGCCGCCCCCGGAGTCTATGTTCCCACCCGCGATGAACATGTATTTCTTTTCGGAATCGAGTCCAGGTCTGAATATTTCATGGACGGGTTTTCCGTTCACGTGTCCGGATACTTCTCCCAGAGAGAGGTTCGCGCCCCATCCGTCTTCCTCGAACGAATCTCCGAACCGCACGAATGCCTTTCCGGTCTTTTTAATCATCGGCGTGAGGTCGATTTCAATGGTGCGTTTGTTTGAAGCGTCCTTGACGGGTGAAGCGTATTTGTGAAGCTCCTTGAATAAATCCGTCGGCTCGGCAGCGCCTTTTATCACTTCGGAGTCTTCAATCGTGACGCGGGTCAGCACCGGCCCTTTTTCGACGCGGACCTTCGTGGGCCGCTCGTGTGCGAAAACTTTCCTTCCCGTCGGCAGCAGATGCCACGGGCCGTCTCCAAGCCCCGGAGCCGTCGGATATTCCTTATATGCCACGATCTCGTTCGCGATTCCGTTCTGTTTTACGAATTGTTTTCCCGTCTTCTTTTCACGTATCCCGGTTATGCCGCCGCCTGCCGCCGGATCGATGGTTACGACGAAAAAATCGTTTTCGATGTCGAATGCCTTATCCATCGATACGGGCGCCGCTATCTTTGCATCTTGAGCGCCGGCTCTTGAAAGGTGGTACACTCTGTATCCCACTGACGGGAGACTGTCGGCTTTGAAAACCACGGCGTCCGAGCCTCCGGAGCACCGGAGAGGTTCGGAACACGGGGCGGATTGCATGAACTGAGACGGTATTTCTTTTCCGTGCGTGTCTGTTATTCGAAAAGCGTTGACGCCTGCCTTGTCCTTGTCTATGTAGTGCAAGACTATGTTCGTGACGTCCCAAGACAGCGGATTGAAAACAATTATCGGGGTTGAAGTCCCGGAAGGTTTTCCGAGTTTGGTGTCCGCTTGTGATGCGATGTGCGAGAGCGACGAATCGAGTGCAGTGGATGCGAGGCCGTAGGATTCGCGCCATATCCCGTTCAGGTCGAGATACACCTGATCGCTTTCGCTGCCGGTCACGCCGTCGTGATGGGACAGGAATGCGAGCTGTCTCCAAGCGCGGTCGATCTCCATGGAGGGATAAGCCGCGGCTGGAGTGAGAAGGTTTGCGATGGTGGAGAATTTTTCAGCGTTCAGAAGAGTGTTTTCCGCGAGACGGTTCGCCTGTTTGGTATCGGTGAAGGAAACGGCGCAGCCGGGGAATACGGGGCTGAAGTCTCTGCTGACGAAAGGGATGTGCCGGTCGAGGTCGGAGGAGGATTTTCTCACAGCTTCGAAGAAAGATGAAACAGTTCCAATGCGGGCTTTCGGTGAAGTGTTTTCGGAGTTCCATTTCCGGGTGATCGGGCCGAGCAGTCTGTTCGGCGCCGCGAAGTCGTCGAGCATGGGAAGCATGATTTTAGGCGTAAGGGCGGTTCTTCGGAGGTCGTTGTACATCCCGAGAATCATGGGGCCGGCTTTCTGTTCGTCTTCGCCGATCTGACGTCCGTATCCGTAGAAGCCCGACATGTAATGAGTGAGGATCGTCGAGCCGTCGGGAGCGGTCCAGAAGAATTCAGTAGGGAAGTTGACGCCCGCGCGGTCGAAGCCCCATTCGTGGAAAGGGCCGCGCGCCCATGCGGATTCGGTGTGGCCCGCGCGTTTTGTGAATTGAGGGAAGTTGGGGTCGTGTCCGAAGACGTCGGTCTGAAGAGAGATCGTGTTTTTTCCGCCCATTATTTCATTCTGATAAATCATGCCGTAGGCGATGTTTCTTATCGTGTTTTCCGCGCCGATCATGGTGGTCTGGGGTTCGTTGTACGATCCGCCGACGACATCGAGCCTGCCGGCCGCCATGAGTTCGCGCATGTATTTACGATCTTCGGGATAAACATCCCAGTACGGTTTCAGATACGGGAGTTGCTCGACTATGAATGCGTAGTCTTTATCGACCCTGCACATCTGAAGGTATTGTTTGATGAGGTCGAACGCCGCGCTCACTCTCGATCCCGATGCATAGTCTTCGAGGTAGTGCTGCTGTGTGTTCCACCACATCGGGTCGAAGTGCCATCCGGGGATGAAGAACATCTCAGCCGTGGGGTCAGGCGGTCGGATGCTCGCCTCGTCAGGTTTTTGCAATTGGTTCTGAGCGCCGGCGATGTTGCAGAGGAGGCCGGCCGCCATTATTACGATAATTAGGAAAACTGATTTTTTCATTTTTTCATCCCATGAGTATATTTATGACCGCGGTCCTCGAGTCGTCAGATCGCCGACGCGGCCGATCGTTTTTCAACGACGGCTATTATTATATCACGTTAAACTAATCGATTATCTCAGCTATCAATGTCGCCCACGAGTTCTTTTCGGGTCGCGACGAAATCCTTGTATCCCTTGATCTCGGCTTCGATTCCGGCTTCGTCCCATTCGAGCTTTTCGCCGAGGTATCTCGCGGCTTTTTCAACGCAGTCGAGACCTTCCCCGAATTGCTTCACGTTGCCTGTTCGAGTGAAAGCGTCGGACAGCTTCCGGCAATGCTCGTATTTGTATGCGAAAAGAAGAGAGCAGAGCGGCAGCGAATCGGGCGTTTCTCTGATCGGAGCGAGGTCGCCGGGCCCGGAAGCTACGGAAAGGAGAAGTTCGTATCTGCTTCCATAACGCCGGACGAGGGTTTCGATCATCCGCGCCGGCAAATTGGGATGCGCGCTTATTCCTTTGGCGATCATGTCTTCGAGCGTGCCTTCGAAAGAGCCGCCGGGGAAGCAATCCTTATGAGTCGAGGAGTATGGTTTAGATGGGTGTGCGAGGGAGAAAAGTTTTCTTCCGACCAATTCGCCGAGATGACGGGCGGGGCCGAGTTTACCGGAAACGGACACCATATTGGCGGCGTCCGGATGCCATTTTATCAGATCGCGCCTTGAAACAGCTTTCGGATCGCTCTTGCTCGGCTGGAACATCAACGGCCTGACCCGTGTGTAATATATGTCTCTCGACGTGTCGAACTTGAATTCCGGGAACTTCGCCGCGGTCTTTCTGATGACTTCCTTGACATCGTCCGAGAAAGTTCGATTATGGTTCTCGTTTTTCCTAAGTTCGATGTCTCTTTCGGTCGTTCCTATAAGAATGCGGTCGTCTCCCTTGGAAATGGCGAATAGAATTTTCTTGTCGATCCAGAAGGCGAAAGCAGCGCCGCTGTCGCTGGTTTTCCAGAATCGAGGCACTATTAGATGAATGCCGGACACTCTGCGGAGGAGGTCCGGCCCGCCGATTCCCGCCTTTTTCTTCAAGTCATCTATGAAAATACCTGTTGAGTTGACGACGTATTTCGGCTTTATCGATGTGGTCGAGCCGTCGATGACGTCGCGGACTTCGACTCGGCTGATGCGGCCGTCCTTGCCTCTTTCGATCAGGGATGCTTCCACATAGTTGGCGGCTGATATCTGTGTTCCATTCTTATCCGCGTAGTGCTTCGCTGACAGAATGTTTTCGATCACGAGGCGTTCCACGTCCTCGATCTTGCAATCGGTGAACCTGAATCCGCCGACGAGATTATTCGGGTTGAGCTGATCTGATATTTTAAGCATTTTCGTTTTTGTGTATTTCTTGTAACCGACTTCCTTGAAATCCGGTTTGAAACCTTTCATCAAAAGGCCGGCTATGGCGAACAACTTGTACATAAGCATACCGGACTGCATCATCCACATACCCGCGCCGAGGTATTTTCCTATTGTTATGTTCATTTTCGGGATGAAGGGAATGCAGAAGTCGAAAGTGGTGCCGTCTCCCTTGTAAACGGGCATGTAAAAGTTCAAATGCCGGACGAGATGTTTTGCGTTCCTGCTCAGGAGTTCGCGTTCCGTAAGGGACTCGAACACGAGCGGCCAATCCAAAAGCGACATCAGATATCTGAAGCCGCCGTGCGCCATTTCAGTGGAGCCTGCGCTGACGTCGCCTCCGAAATCCGCTTTCTCGACGAGCAACGCCGACATGCCGTTCTTCGCGCATTCGCGAAGCACCGAGGTCCCGACTATTCCGCCGCCGATTATGAGTACATCGGGATTTTCGATCAATCTGCTTTTAGTCTCCATCACTATCTCTCCCTTGGGTTCCGGCCACCCTCACTTTTTATATTCTAAGAAAAAACGAAAAAACGCACAGCCTTCATCCGGCGGCGCGCCTTTTCATGCGATTACTTCTTATAAACGATTTGACCGGCGATCATTGTCGCCATGCAATTGAAATCATTATCGAATATCGCTATGTCCGCGATCTTGCCGCTCTCCAAAACGCCAATTTCGCCTGCCATGCCGAGTTTCGACAGTCCGTTCGATGAAGCGCATCTGAAAGCGAGTTCGGGGGATGCGCCGAGAAGTCCGATCGCATTTTTCACGGCGTTGTTCAAAGTCAGGGCGCTTCCCGCGAAAGTGCCGTCCGCGAGAGTGACGGCGTTGTTTTTCATTGTGACTTTCAGCCCCCAGACTGAATAGTCGCCGTCGGGAAGTCCGGCTGCGTGTATCGAATCGGAGACGAGAACAAGTTTATCCGGCGCTTTCATCGCGAGAGCGACTTTCGCCGCGTCGGGATGCACGTGGATGTTGTCGAGGATTATCTCGACTGAACAACCGGGGTCCGAAAGGGCCGCGAACGCGCAACCGGGCTCGCGCTGATGGAAGGGGCGCACGGCGTTGAAGAGGTGCGTGAAATGGTTCGCTCCGTGCGCGATCGCCTCATGGGTCTGCTCGGCGGTAGCGTCGCTGTGCCCGATCGAGGGCAGAGCGCGCGCGGCGACGAGACGGTCGATCAAGGCGAGGCCGCCCTCGATCTCGGGTGCGACCGTCATCAACATCGGCGTGTTTTCGCCTACGGCGGCGAGTATCTCGTCTATTTCCTTATCGATCGGGTTCCTGATCGCCGGGGGAAGATGCGCGCCGGGACGCACTGGATTTATGTAAGGGCCCTCGATGTTCAGCGCGATTATTCGCGCGCCTGTATCGAAGCTTTCGCCGGGTATGACTGAGACGTCGGAACCGGCGGCTTGTTTACTCATCGCCTTTTTCATTTCGCCGATGGATTTAATGACTTGCGAGTGAGGCAGCGAAACCGTCGCGGGGGCGAAAGATGTCACCCCGAAGAGGGTGAGGGAATTCGCCATTTTGATGATTTCGTCAGCCGCGAAGAAACCCCAGAAACCGCCGTTGCCGTGTAGGTGGATATCAACGAGCCCGGGAGCTATCCAACCGCCTTGCGCGTCTATTTTCATAGAGTCAGGCGCGTCATCCGGCGAGCCTTCGGCAACGGATTCGATCCTTCCCCCCGAAACCGTAACGTAACCTTTGCTTATGACTTTCTCTCTCGTTACTACTTTGCCGTTGAAAATAATTTGCTTGGACACTGATGTACGTCCTCCATTAAAACGTTTGAGTTATTTTTTTAAGAAATCGCGGCTTGTCCGGATCGATGCCCTTTGCGTGTGAAAGAGCGTTTGCAAAGAACTGGAAGGGAACGATGTAGAAAATCGGACTGAATATTTCGTCCGTATCGACCGGCATGTTGATTGCCTTTGAAGCGATCTTCAACGCTGAAGGTCGATTCGATATTATTATCGTTTCGAGATTTTTGTCGTTGAGGTCTTTGGAGAGCTGGGTAAGCGGCGCGGCCATGCGCCCCTCGGGGATGCAAACGAACGTCGGGAATCCCGCGCCTGTCATAGCGATGGGCCCGTGAAGAAAATCGGCCGTGGAGAAGGGCTGGGCGACTACATAGCTCGTCTCCATTAGTTTCAGCGCCGCTTCTTTGACGGTCGAATAGTTGAAGCCTCGCCCGATGATCGCGCATCTGTCCATGTAACGGTATCTTTCGGTTATGGACTCTATCTGATCCCGCACGGCGAGGGTTTTTCTCATTTTCTCAGGAATGTGGGCCGCATGTAGCATGAATTTACGGTCGCCGCTCAACATCCCCGAAATCAGCATCAGAGCGAGAAGCTGACACGTATAGGTTTTCGTGGCCGCGAGGCCCTTTTCAAGTCCGGCGCGGAGAAGAATCACATCGTGCGCCGCGTTCGTGATGTCTGAGTCGGGGGTGTTCGTTATCCCGATCGTGTAGGCCCCGGCTTTCTTTGCGTTTCTAAGAACCGTGTTTATGTCCGTGCCTTCACCTGATTGTGATATCCCGATGACCACGCCGCGCTTCAGTTGAGGTCTCCTCTTGTAAACGGTGTGGATGGAAGGCGCCGCGAGAGAGCAGGGGATTCCGTTCGCGTATTCGAACAGGTATTTCCCGTAAGTGGCGGCGTTGTCCGAACTGCCGCGCGCGGCGAGTTCGAAGAAAGCAGGCGAGTGGGCCTTGATCTTTTCCGCTATTGAAGTAATGTTCCTCGACTCCTCGTGGAGGAGTCTGTCGAGAGCGTCGGGTTGTTCGAGAATTTCAAGCAGCATTTTTGTCATTTGCGTGTCCTCATTTGAAATTGACGGCGAGATCCATGAGTATCTCGGCGTGAGTGAAAGGCGAACGTCTCTCGGGCGAAGCGGCGGTGGCGACCGAAGCCGCGACGCCGAACGAAACGGCTTCGTGAAGGGAAGAGCCTGTCGTGAGTTTGAATGCGACAGCCGCCGCGAATGCGTCTTCCGCCTCTGTGGAAACCGCTGTTACGCCGGATTTCGGCGGGTGATATTTGGTGTTTCTGAGACTGAGCGAAGTCGCCGCGCCGTCCTTGCCGAGATAGATCACCGGAGCGCCGACCCCTTTTCGCAGTAGAAGGTTGACGGCCTCGTTCACGGCTTTTAAAGAGCCCGGATATATGCCGGTGAGAGATTCGGTCTCGCTCTTGTCGGCTATCAGGATGTCGAAGTTCGAGAGATGTTCCGCCGGGAAGGCGGAGGTGGGAGTTGCGGCGCACATTATGGGAATATTGAAGTGGTCGGCCATCACCATGGCGAAAGAGAATGTCTCGGCCGGGATGTCCGGGATGAGAATAATGATTTGGCAGGAGGAGATCATGGCTTTCGCAGCGAGGAGCGAAGTGTTGGACATCGCGGACGCGGCGCCCGGGTAAACGAACCTCGCGTTGTTGCCGGACGGATCGAGCAGGGTGTGCGAAGAGCCGGTATCGTTTTTTTCCACGCGCTCCACGAAATCCACGTTCACGCCCGCGGTTCGCAGATCCGCGAGGACCTGATTTCCGGCGGAGTCCATGCCTATGCAAGACAGGAGGAAAACGCGGCACCCGAGAGCCGCGAGATTAGCGGAGATCGCGGGCGCGCGCCCGCCGGGGGAGCTTACGGCCGGCCCGATCGGTATGGTTTCGCCGGGATGCGGAAACCTCGGAGTCGAAAGCGCCATTTCGATGGTCGCTGCTCCTACGACTGCGACGTGCGGTTTTATTGTTTCTCTCACTTGCATCACGGACAAACAAAAGGGGCGGCGCGGCCTTCCGCCCGTGTGGCGTTATCTCTTTATTAAGCCTTTCTCGAATGCCTGAAGAAATGCTTTCACCACTGCGGGGTCGAACTGGCTTCCGGCGAGGGTCGATATCTTATTTTTAGCGGTATTAATATCCATTGCTTTCCTATAAGGGCGATCCGAACACATGGCGTCGAAAGCGCTGCAAAGCCCGATTATTCTGCTGAAAAGAGGTATCTGGTCTCCCGATATTCCTTTCGGGTATCCTTTTCCGTTGAAGTTCTCCATCTGGAACATGATTGCGGGCACCGCGTATTCGAGCTGTTTTATGCTTTGAACTATCTTTGCACCGTAAACGGGTTGCATCCTGACGGCCTGCATTTCCTCCGGAGAGAGAGCGCCCGGTTTCAACAGCACTCTTTCAGGTATCTGAAGTCTTCCGATGTCGTGAAGGAACCCGATTATCTGAATCCGTTCGAGAGTTTCGCCGGTGAGTCCGAGCATCCTCGCTGTCATGGTCGAATAGCCGGCCACGCGGACCGAATGACCCGCGAAAAACGCATAGCGCGAGTCGATCATCTTAACCAGCGCGGTAACGACGTTCAGGAAGAGTTCCTTGTTCGCCTGCATGAGCCGGACGTTCTCGATCGCAACCGCAGCCTGTCCGGCGAGCGCCATCATGTACTCCACGTCCTCTTCCTCGAATGTTTCCTTGTCGAGGGAGTTGATAATCTGTATCACTCCGGTGGTCTTGTTTTGATATTCGAGAGGCACGCAAACAACTGATTTAGTCCGAAAGCCCGTTTTTTTGTCGAAATCGGAATTGAATCTGTTGTCCTGATAGGCGTCTAAAATAAGGTCCGGCTTTCCTTTTTGCGCCACCCATCCCGCGATTCCTTTTCCGACGGGCAGCCTTATCTGCTTGATTTGTTCGCCGGCCTCGCCCTGCGCGCTCTCTATGTACAGCTCGTTCGCCTTATCGTCGAGCAAGAACAACGAACTTGCTTCCGCGCGCATGACCTTCTTTGCAAGGTTCATAATCCTTTCGAGAAGGTTGTGCAGGTTGTCGAGTTGGGTTATTTCCTTCGCGACTGAGAGCATCGTGTTGAAGCGTTGAATCTTTGCTTCCGTGCTTTTCATCGCGGCCGCCTGCCCGACGAGCGAAGCCGCCTGTTCCGCAAGTATCGATGCAAGCTCGTAATCGTCGGTATTGAACTGAAGTCCGTCTTTTTTATTGATTACTTCGATGGCGCCGACGATCCTGTCCTCCGCTATCAAAGGTATCGCCATCAGATTGCTTATGTTCGTGCCGAGCACTGTGTTTATACTCGGATCGAAGCCGGGTTCCTTCGACGGGCTGCCGGATATTTTTTCCTTACCGCTGCAGTATGCCTCGCCTATCAGGCCGGAGCCGAGAGGCCATTCCTTCCCGATGATTTTCTTATCGAGACCGGACACGGATTTGATCGTCAGGTTGTCGCCTTCGAGAACTTCCTTGACCATTATCACGCTTGATTCAGCCGTCGTTACCATGTTGATGAGATCGAGAATATAACGCAACACGTTGTCCAGACGCGTGGAAGTGTTCATTACCGATATTAATTGGCGCAACAAATCGTTCTTGCGTTGTAAAAGGTAGTTTTCGGCTGCAAGATCGGCCACTGTTTACTCCTTTCCGGTCGTCCGTGCAGATTTTAAACTATTATATCTTATAACCGTCAGTCGGTTTTTTCTATATATTAGTATCATTAATAAATAAATAATATTTCATCACCGAATAATAATTAAATATTGATGACATAATTTTCCGACGTGTCTCACATCGATGGTATAATAGCCGGAAGTATGGGCGAGCTTATTGTTAAATTATCGCATTTCGAGGAAGACGGCATCGACCGATTATTCCGCGATTTGGATATATACGCTGAATTTTTGAAAGGACCGTCGAATAAAACGGTTGTGATATTTCCGACGGATCGGGCGGCGCGAGCGGCGGAAAAGGCTGTCATAAGGGAAAACGGCGGATGTATCTTCGGCGAAAACATACTTTCATGGCGGGTGCTTGTCGCAAAGACGCGGCCCGCCTGCACGCGGGGAATCGAGCTTAACGAGCGCTTTTTAGATGTCATCTTCAAATCGATTTCAGGAGACTCCGCATTTTCCGCCACCACGTATGGGAAATGCGCCGGATTTCCCGGCGCTGTTTCAGAGATGAAAAGAACGATCACCGAGATCAGGCAGAACGGCTTTTTGCGACCGGATGATTTAGAGAAAGCATTGAGCGGCGGACGTGTTGAAATCCGCGACGGGCTGATTTCCGATGTTATTAATGTTTTTTCCATGTATGAAAAAAAGAAATCGGAAGGTTTTGAAAATAAGAAATATTTCGACGCCGAGGATATTCTGGCTGCGGCGGGTGAAGTTCTTGAGACGGAGGGCGCGCGCAAGCTGTTCAACGGCGCCGAACGTTTTATCTTCATCGGCTTTTATGATTTCAATGTACTGCAAAAACGGTTCGTCGCGGCTCTGATAAAAACGGCGGCGAAGACTATATTCGCAATCGATGCGGACGCGGATGTTCTCGGCGAAAATGCGAAGGATCATCCCGTATGTGCACTACCGGCAGCGATGGTGTCATTTCTTAAATCACAAAAAAATATTGATGTGAAAATCGAGATCGACGAAGACAAAGAAGTCGCTCCGAACACGGCGGATGTTATTTTTCTAAGCGCCGGCGCTCAGGCGAGGCGAGAAGAAGAATACGACCGCTCCCCAATCGGGGCGATATACGCGGAGGATTTGAAAGACGAGGTCGAGCGGATCGCGGCGGATATAAAGAGAAGGATAATCGACGAAGGTGAAAGTCCGTCTGACATAGCGGTTGTTTTTCCGGCTCTCGGTAAATACGTTTCGATCGTCTCGGAGACGTTCGAGACGTTCCGTGTTCCTTATGACATAGCAGCTCAAAAACCGTTTTCCTCTTCGCCGCTTTTCGAATTGTTCGATTCCGTTCTCGATGTCGTTGAAAAAGGTTTCCCGAGAGCGACCGTGCTCAAATTGCTCGCGTCTCCTTTCGTGAGTTTGGAGAAGCTCGGCGGAGGCGATCCTTTCGAACTGGATTCATTGGCGCGGGAGGCGAAGATTTACGGCGGCGATCCGAGGACTTGCATGGACGAGTGGCGCGGCAGCTTGATCTCGCTGAAGAGAAAGTCGGAGTTGCGTGTTTCGTATGATTATGAAGACGATTCTTCGATGAAAGAGAGTGCGGCCTCGAAAGCGCGGGAGGAAAACAAAAATAAGATTCGGCGCATCGATGAATGGATCACACGTGTGGAAAAGTTGTTCGGTTTTTTCAAACCGTTGATCGATGACGGCGCCATCAGGCCGGAGGCTTGGTTTAACTCTCTGTCCGCTGTTTTCGATTTCTTCGATCTTGAAGACACCGTTTACGAGGGAAAGTATGCCGAAAATGATGCGGGATTGCGCAAAGCGGCGGGTGAATCGCTCCGGGCGATGATAGGGGTGATGAGGGAATGTGAAAACGCGATATCCATGACTGCGGAACGGGAAGGCGTCAAAAGGGGAGACATCATCGGCATTCTTAGGTCCGTTGCGGACACAGCGGAGATTCCGGCAGTGCGCGATGCTTCCGGCGTGCGGATCATTGGGTTGTACGAGACGAGAGGCGTTTCTTTCAAAAACGTCTATATCGGCGGCCTAACAGAGACTGATTTTCCACGCAGGTCGAAACAACCTGTTTTTTTGAACGGGAACGTACGGGCCGCGCTTGGACTTCGATCGATACGCGATGATAAATCGGAGGAGAGATACCTTTTCAGGAGACTGCTTTCGGTTTCGGGCGGGATAACGGTCTCATATCCCGGGAAAGACGGAGATGTCGATCTGTTGAAGTCGCCGTACCTTGTCGAACTCGAGCGATGCGCGGACATTATTTTCACACCTGACGCAGGGAAAGAACGCTTTTTCACCGAAAAACAGCTTCTCATGGGGATAGGGCGTTCGGCTTTCGGAGACGCGGCGGATGAGAAAGTGACGGCGGCTTCGAAGTCGATCGACGATGGAAATACGATGAAAAGAATCACGAGGGCGTTCGAAGGGCTCGAAATCGAGAAAAGAAGGAAAAGCGATGTTCTCGGAGAGTATGACGGAATAATATCGTCCCCGGAATTGCTCGAATACATAGCGAATTCGCAGATTTCGGAACGAGACGTAACGGCGACGAGGATCGACAACTACGCCCGATGTCCGTTCAAATATTTCTGTTCCCGTTTTCTGCTCGGCCTCGATGAGCCGGAAGATGTTCAGGAAGATATCGATCCGAGGATGACCGGCGAGATCGTGCATGAAATACTGAAGCAGTTTTACTGCGAGAGGATCAGCGGGCCGGGCGATGTCGCCGAGGCGGTCACGAACGAAAACATTTCCGATGCCGGAAAGAGAATGCTCGCAATAGCAAAGGGGAAGTTACGGGGCGTTCTCGAAGAGGGTGTTTTCATGGAGCGTTTCGTAAGGGATATCACAGGCGGGCTTGACGCGGATGAGTCCGACGCTCGCCCCGGCAGGCTGAGAGCTTTTCTCGACGGAGAAGCGAAGCACGATTTGCGGATGGTCCCCGTTTTTCTCGAAGCCGAATTCAACGGTGAAAAGCCCGCGGAACTCGGCCCGGGAAGGCTTGTCGCGCCTCCGATGGCGATGAAGGCCGGAGAGATATCTTTCAGACTCGGTGGAAAGATAGACCGGATTGATAAAGTGACCCGCGGCGGCGCGGACAAATACTTCGTTCAAGACTACAAGACAGGAACTCCGTCTAAGGCGGATTTGATCAAACGCGGCCTCGATTTCCAATTGGTTGTTTACATTATTCTCGCCTCATCGGTCTTCAAGATAGATTCGATTGTAGGTGCGGCATACAGAAAAATTGAGAGTTCCGGCAACGAGGGAAAACTCGATTCGTTGATCGTGCGCGTCGAATACGTTTCTACAAACGAAAATGAATTTCCGTTGATATTAAGAGCGAAATCGAAAGATTTCTACAAAGGCGTCCAATTCGAGGAGTTCATTGAAAAATCGTATGAAAGAATCGGGAAAATCGTTACGGCGGTGTCGAAAGGGATATTCAGTTGCGGTTTCGAGACCGAACCGCATTGTCGCATTTGCGAATTCAGCGGTATATGCAGGAGGGACGACGAGAGGATGGAAAGGATAAGAAGCGCGCTCGCGGAGAGACCGGGCGACTTTTATATCCCGGACGGGAAGTAATATGGATTTGACCGACAAACAGAGGAGCGCACTTGCGCTGGACAGGCACATAGCGTTGCGCGCAGGCGCCGGTTCGGGGAAGACGGCGGTGCTCGTCGAGAGGTATTTATCCATTCTATCCGAGCGTAAAGCTTCGGTTGACGGGATTGCGGCCATAACGTTCACTGAAAAGGCGGCGGCCCAGTTGAAAGGGAAAATCGCATCCGAAGTTGCGAGACGTCTCGAAACGGCGGTCGAAAACGGCGCGAGTGAAGAGATCGAATATTGGGAGGCTGTCAACGGAGATCTCAACGGCGCTCACATTTCCACTATTCACGCGTTCTGCGCGGGCCTTCTCCGGGAGTATGCGATAGCGGCGGGAGTGGACCCCTCGTTCAAGTTGATGGACGACGTCGAAAGCGGGATCATGATTCGCGAGGCGGTGGAGACGGTGGTGGACGCCGGGGCGAGGTCGGGAGACGAATCGGTCAGGGACCTTGCCCGTTTATGGTCGCGAGCGAGCTTGAACAACGCGGTGATTTCGCTATTCGGGAAAAGGCGGTTGGCGCTCGATTGGGCGAATAGGCGCTCCGCGATGACTCCGGCTGAAATATTCGAGGAGTATGAATCGGTTGCGAAGAACATGTCCGCGGAAGTCGTGACGGAGAAGAAAATCGATGATTTCATCCGAAGCGTCGAACCGTTGACTTGCATCGACGAGAGCAACAGTCAATACGAACAGCGCACGAATACGCTTCAATCGCTGATGAAAATCCGAGCGGACGTCGAGCAGGGAAAACAAGTGGATTTTACGTTTGTCGGAGGATTGAGCAAACCCCGCGGTTCGGGATGTAAAGGGACGGATGATGATACCGAGGAGTGGAAGAATTGCATAGACGGTTTGAGAGACGTCAAGAAAAAATTAGATGCATGTAAAATCGGGCCGCGGGACGAGGTTTTGGCGGGCAAGGAAAAGTCGCTTTCGACAATCTTCACGAGAGCGTGGAACGGATATGAGAATGCGAAGAGGCACGGCGTTCTTCTCGACTATGACGATTTGCTTGAAAAGGTACGGCTGTTCTTGCAAAAAGATGCGGGCGCCGCGCGGGAGATCGGTTCTCGCTTCAAGTTCATGATGGTTGATGAATTTCAGGACACGGACCCTCTTCAGTGGGAGATCGTGTCTCTCATATCAGGAGCAAGAGCCTCGGGGGGGCCGTCGAATGTGTTCTTCGTCGGGGACGACAAGCAAAGTATCTATTCATTCAGAGGCGCGGATATAAGAGTGTTTTCGCGGGCGGAGAAAAGTTTGATCGCCGACGCCGACTCGAATGAACGCGGGAAATCTCTCGAACTCGATGTCAATTTCAGGTCGCATCCTTTGTTGATGGATTTTTTCAATGCGTTTTTCCCACTTGTTTTCGATTCGGGCGAATCGCTGCGGGTTTCTCCGCGCATAAGCTACAACGAAATCGGCGCGGGAAGAAGAGACATCAAACGTCCGGATGAAAAAAGAGTGATGTTAGTGAAAATGCCGGATAAAAAAAGTGAACCGGGATACAAGGATTATCCGAGCAACGTCATTGCTTTAAAGGTCAGCGAGATACTCGCGTCGCCGGATAAATATCTCATATATGATTCGGAGTCGCAAAAGGAGAGGCCGGCGAAGGCCGGAGACATAGCCGTCCTGATACCCGGAAGAACGAGTCTTTCGGTTCTTGAAAACAGTCTGAGGAAATGCAAGGTTCCTTTCAGAGTGCACGGAGGGATCGGGTTCTACGGGCGGCGGGAGGTATCGGACCTCATAAATTTACTTAGGTGCGCTTCCGATCCGAGGGATGAGATATCGCTCGCGGGGGTTCTCCGATCGCCGTTCGGAAAGCTGAGCGACGAGGATTTATTAAGAATACATTTGTCGAGAGGCGATACGTTTCGTGAAAAACTTTCGAACTATCTTGAAGCGATGTCGGAACGATCTGAGAAGTATGAAGGGGTATCGGAGTTGATCGAGACTTTATCTCCGGTGAAAAGCCCCGTGAGGCTGTTGGCGGATGCGCTCGACGGGACGGGCGCGTGGAGCGTCTATGCGTCAGGAGACGATGGTTTTCAAAGGATTATGAATATCGAGAAGATGCTTTCTCTCGCGCGGGAGTTCGAATCGAAATCCGGAGGGATGAGAACCTTCATGGAAGAGCTCGACACGAGAATGTCGGGGAACGACAAGGAACCGCAGGCGCAGGCGGCGGAGATGTCTCTGGACAGTGTGAAGATCATGACGGTTCACGCGGCGAAAGGGTTGGAATTCCCTATCGTAATGGTGGCCGGATTGAATGAAAAATATCAGTCTTCCAATAGAAACAGGGTTGTAATCGACGATGTCCCCGGATACGGGCCTTTCGCGGCGTTCAAGACGAGCGCCGAGTCGGAGGATGAGAACAAGATAGATACCACCGTCTTGAAGAATGTGTTGCTCGATATCGACAGAGCGAGGATCGCCGAGGAAAGAAAAAGACTTCTCTACGTGGCTTGTACTCGCGCGAAGGACTATCTTTTTCTATTCGGTTTGAAGAGCGGGGAGAGCGGCGATGATGACAAAAATGAAATGTCGTGGTCCACTCTGATTAACAAAAAGCTCGGGGAAGACGGAACTGAAAAAAGGAGGAAAGTGGAGTGCTTCGCAACGTTCATCGAGTCGATGGATTCCGTGGGGAAAACGAGGCCGGATTATGGTAAGGATCGTATAGAGGAACTCAGGTCGGCTTTCGAAACGACGAGGCAAACATCAGACGCCGCCGGGAAGGATGAGTCACGAGATGTTGCGAAAGCCTCATATTTAGGCCGTATATCACTTGCGGAGAAATGTATTGCATCTTCGCCGACCGAATTGCAGTCATTCAAGAAATCACGCGATGAATACCGCGACGCTTATAAGTTCGGGATACCAACATCATGGATGAGGAGAAAATCTTTTGCCGGAAGGGCGGGCGCTCGAACGGCTGAGCCGGACGCGCTGATGCGGGGAGAGGCCGTGCACAGGCTGTTCGAGGTGATGCCGACTTCGATGTCGTGCAGCGCGGCGCCGGATGTATTTGAAAACATTCTCATCGAAATGGGCTTTTCCGATTCCGGAGTAAGGGAGAACCTCATATCGAAATACGCGGCGCGCGCCGAGGCTTTCTTCGCTTCAACGGAAGGGCGAAAGATTGCAGAGGAAGATTCATACAGAGAATTGCCGTTCACGCTTCCGGTCGGAAGCCACATTTTAAGAGGGAAGATAGACGCGGCTTATAAAGACGGGAATTCATGGCGGCTGATAGATTATAAAACGGATGTGATAAAGCGCGGTGAAGAAGAGAATCATGCGAAGAATTATGAAATGCAATTGAAGACATACGCGCTTGCGGTGATGTCCGGCGTATCATCCGTGGAGGATGTCAGCGTATCGCTCTATTTCATAGAGACGGGATTCATGACGAGGCCGGTGAGATATTCGATCGGTTTGAAGGTAGAGCTGGAAAAGGAAATCAACGCCGCCGCCGATGAGCTCGCGATTTTCATGAGCGCAGTTTAGTTGCTCTTGCTTTCGGCCTCATGCCGAAAAGAAATCTCAAAATAGAAATGCGTTTCACGAGTGTGTCGTAAATCGCGATAGTCCCTATGAACGCCGAGACTACGATCAGCAAGAACTTGGCGGGGACCCCCCAACCGAACTTCACAACGTTATATCCGATCAAGAGTATGACGGTCTGATGAAGTATGTAGAACGGTAGGGCGGCTTCGGCCGCGTAAACGAGGAACCTGTTTTTTATGTTCAAGTACTCCCGGGCGTATCCTAAGAACACGATGAGCCAGCACCAAGTACAAAGTCCTCTCAGACCGAGGTAGGTCAATCCCACGATCAACCCAAGAGTGTTTCTCTTTATCTCAATGAACTCGCCCGATATTAAAACCGCGGAGCACGGAACGGCGATGATAAGCGCGATCAGCTTATTTTTCGAGAACGCGTTGAAATACCCTTCACCCGTACATGCCATGAAGCCGAAAACGAAGATCAAAAAGTGAAGTGAGAAATTATCGAGATCGCCTATGAGATTCTGGTCGCCGTTGGGCCATCCGGTGATCAGAGCAATTTGCGCTATGGAAAATGGCAGGCATCCGAGAAATATTCTCGGTCCCTTCCCAAACCAGTTGCTCAGACGCTCGAGGCCGGGAACAGATTTATCCAATTTCATTATTCTAAAAAAAGATATTCCAATGACCGAGAAAAGAAAAAGGTACACCATGAACCATAGGTGGTTCCACGTGATATTGCCGTCCGGATAAAAACCATTAAAAAGATGACTTAGAAAATCCAAGTACGAACCTTTGAAATGATTTTTCTGAAGTCTCTCGACATAAGTCTGAGGGGGTACGATCACGAACATACCGAAAATCAAAGGAACGAACAGTCTCAGAACTCTTTCCTTGACATACTCGCCGGGTTTCCTGAAATTAAGCGCGTACCATGTTCCTATGCCAGAGAGCATGAACAGCAACGGCATGTGCCATAGGTTCAGGAATGAATTGAAACACAGCAGCACGTCGCTTTTCTGAACGTTTTTAATATGGAAGCCCCATGGCACGAATATCATCGCCGTATGAAATGGCAGCAGAAGCAGGACGGCGATGATCCGCAGCCAGTCTATGTCGTATCTGCGAACTCTTATAGTTCACACCATCTTGGGATTAATTACATCTCCAGCGCGAGAGCGATACCTTGTCCGCCGCCGATGCAAAGAGCCGCGATCCCTTTTTTGGCTTCCTTGTTCATCATGGCGTATATCAGAGTGACGAGTATCCGGGCGCCCGATGCTCCGATCGGATGCCCTATCGCTATAGCTCCGCCGTTGATGTTTATGTCGTTCATCCGATCCTGAATCCCGAGATCGCGGATCACTCCGAGTGACTGCGCCGCGAAGGCTTCGTTCAGCTCCATGAGTTGAACATCGTCCAGCGACCATCCGGTCTTCGAGAGTAATTTTCGTATAGCGGGCGCCGGGCCCATTCCCATGATCGAAGGATCGACTCCGGCGGATGCGTATCCGGCGATCCTCGCCATCGGTTTCAGTCCGAGAGCCTTCACTTTTTCGCCGGAGGCGACGACGAAGGACGCCGAACAGTCGTTGATTCCCGAAGCGTTCCCGGCGGTGACGGTCCCGTCTTTCTTGAAGGCGGGCTTCAATTTCGCGAGCGATTCGAGAGTAGTATCAGCGCGTGCGTGCTCGTCCGTCTTGAACACTTTCGGTTCGCCTTTTCTCTGCGGTATCAGCACGGGAGTGATTTCATCGTCGAACGCGCCGCTTGAGATCGCGGCGGCCGCACGCATTTGGCTTGTATATGCAAAATTGTCTTGATCCTCACGAGTGATGCCGTATTTCTCGGCGACGTTCTCAGCGGTTATGCCCATGTGGTAGTTGTTGAATTTGTCCCATAGCCCGTCAACGATCATCGAGTCGATTATCTCCGAATTCCCCATCCGGTATCCCCAGCGGGCTTTAGTGAGAAGATAAGGCGCGGCGCTCATGTTCTCGGTCCCGCCGGCTATGACGAGGTTGTTGTCTCCCGAAAGGATCGATTGAGCCGCGAGTGCGACCGACTTTAGTCCCGATCCGCAAACCTTGTTGATGGTAAACGCGGGGGTTTCTTTCGGAAGCCCGGAATAGATCGCCACCTGCCGGGCCACATTTTGCCCGAGCCCTGCCTGTAGAACGTTTCCGTATATCAATTCGTCGATACCGGAATCCGGAGAAAGTCCGGCTCTTGTTATAGCTTCGGCGACCGAAATCTTTCCGATCTCGGCGGCCGGCAATTCCATTAGTGAACCGCCGAACTTTCCCACGGCGGTGCGTGTGGCGCTGACAATGTAAGCTTCTTTCATGGTGTTCCCCCTTTAATATGCTCGTCGTTGCAATGTTCCGCGAGTCAGAGATGTCGTATATGTAAGTGATTTCGGAGAGATTCTACCTGAATTGAGCCCGCAAGGCAACAACTATTTGCTTTCGACCGGCTGTATATTCGGGACGGAAATAATCTATTTAACAGGCGGCGGGGATAGGATTTCCGAACAGCACCTGTAAACTTTTTTCGCACCCCGGCAACCTTGATAATAGCAATGAGTGCACACAGGGCTGGAAGTGGGGCAGGAACAGGAATTCGCCTCGAAACCGGGAGGCCCGCTTTCTCTCGACACGGGATCGGAAGTCCATTCCTGATCGTTCCTAAAACCCATCACGGTATTTTGAACGGGGCAGAGGCCCTTCTTCTTCATATCATCCGGACATGGCTTCGGCTTTTCCCATAATGCGCATATTTTTTGGAGTTCGGTTTTCGTGCAAAGGCGCTTCCCAATCTTTGCGCACGCCATCCGTGCGTCATCGTATGTTGAAGCCGTCGTTTTTTTGTCCACGTCGATGCAGAACGGGCCGGATTGCGCCGTCTGCTGCCTCAAAATGCGGTTATCGGTGTAGAGCGAACCCGGTTTGAAAGAGAAAGCGCCGCCCGGGTCATACAACATGCTCCTCGGACACACTCCTTCGGGAGACGGCTGACCTGTTCCGGGTTTGGCGGGCGTTTGATATCGAACGAAATACCCTCTCTCAATCGTCGGTTCCGTCGCGGCGATAATTTTTCCGATGGATAGAAGCGGCTTAACCTCTTCGAGCCTTATCCTTGCAACTTTTTTCTCTTCCTCGTCAAGCACGTTGCCCGCCATGTCTCGGATAGGGTCTATTCTAAAGACGTCCATTTCCATGCCGACTGCCATGCCCTCGGTCTCGCCTCTGTCTATATAAACCTTGAGTCCGTCGGTCTTGATCACTGTCGCCGAACCCTGCGGTGGTTCCGGGAGGTATGAGTCTGATTCGGTCATGCCGGCTGTCGGCGAATCATCCCCCACATGAATTGTGTCGGATGCGGATGTTGTTCCGGTCCTTAACAATTCCGGTACGGCGGTTGGAGTTTGAGTTGTTATGGGTTCTTCGAGTCGAGTCTCGACCGGATCGGGTGTTGCATCGGCTGAAAAATTTATAATTTCGAACAGGCATGTAATTAATAGCACTAAAAGAAGCAAAAAAGATATTTTGAATGCTTTTTCGAAATTCGCCATAAGGAAATGATAGAACCGTGCAAACACGTTGTCAAAACATCCGGCGCTCGTTTTTCGCGAAATGAGAGAAGAAGCTCCGAAAACACCGTGAAAAACGGAGATTCCGATTTAAGCTGAAGGTGATAATAGAGAAAAAGTATAAATAGAGCAGGCGCAATAGAACCCGCAACGCCTGCTCTATAGGTTACTCACCGGTATGATAGTTATTTTGTTTCTGTCTCGGGCGGCGGTTTGATGCCGAGTTTGTCGAATACGGGCGCCAACATATCCGATGCGCAGTCTGAAAGAGCTTTATACCGGTTCTGTTTGGATTCACCGCGATAAATGCCGACGACCCATTTTTTTGCTGAATTGATCTTTTTTTCCCGGGCGAGCTTTGCTTTATAAATGAAAGTTTCTTTAGGCACGTAAAAAAGATTTCCCGAGATTCCGACTGTGGCAATCCCTTTTTTAGATGTTTGAAATTTATATATCGTTCCTGAAAGAACTGTGTCAGCGCCCAATGCTTTTCCGATGGCGGTAAGTTTTTCGGGCGAAATGTCGTCGAACACAATATCAACTCTCTGTTTTTGCAATTCTTCCGTTGCATCGATCACTTTTATTCCTCTAACTTCGAAAATCTCTTTAAGCACGCTCTGGAGGTCCTGCACTTCTTCTGAAGATTGTTTTCCGACAGTGTTCTTGAAGGGTAACACTGTAACGGTTGATATTTTTATTGAGTTGTAGTCTATGTCATCATATAAACGAAATTCATCTTCGTCTCTTGCTTTGCCGAAACACACAACCGGAATTAGCAATACTGCCATAATCAGTAAAACCTTTTTCATCTGACTTTCTCCTTTAAAATTATTTTGTTAGAAATCCTCACCCATCGCGATGTAATAGTTGAAACTGTCATCATTCATATCAAATTGCCACTTGTTATAAGCAGACCGTAAGCGCCCGATTTTCGAGACCGAATGAGGGCTGAATTGCTTGGGAACCGGTTTTATGCCTCGGATTTTACCACAATCTTGTTCAACGAACACAAGCTTTCAATAAAAACTTTTGCAAAGCACTTTCATCCACAAGTTATCATATTGTTCATTATTAACCTGAATCCGTCATTGGGATTCGGTGGCAATGATTCAGAGCGGATGAAAAGCAAGGCGGAAGGAGTATCTTGCCGGTGAGCGTACCGAGATGTACGTGAACAAAAAAATGCGACGACAACGAAGCAGTTCGCCGCTATGAACATTGCACTGGATTCGGCGCGCTATTGACGAATCCGGGTTCAAAAGCGCCCCCTTGAGCGGCCGGAAGCGAAGGGAAAAATAAAACCGGCGCGTAGTCGCGCCGGTTTTATTTTAAATGTTTCGGTCGGATATTCGCCGTGCTACATGATTACAGCAGGCCGTAAGCCTTCAGCGCCGAAGTCAGCGCGGCGGTCTTAGGTTTATCGAGCGCGGTGAGCGGCAGGCGCACTTCGGGGTTCGCCTTGCCGAGCAGCCCCATGGCGGCCTTCACCGGAATCGGGTTCACATCGAGGTCCATCGCGTTCATCAGCGGCAGAATTTTGTAATAGAGCTTCCTACCTTTGTCGAAATCTCCCTTGCGGTAGAGTTCGATCATGCGCGCCATTTCGGTGGGAACTATGTTCGCGACGACAGATATGCAGCCGACCGCGCCTATGGCGATCAGAGCGGGCGTCCATGAATCGTTGCCGGCGAGGATCGCCACTTTTCCGCCCGTGCGCTGCAGGACTTCCGCGCTGTAATTAATGCCGCCGCTGGCGTCCTTCACCGCGACGAAGCGGCCGACTTTCGAAAGCGCCTCCACCGTCTCCGGCTGGATCGTCACGCCCGAACGCCCTTGATGGTTATAGAGTATGATCGGAATGTCCGCTTTCGACGCGACCTTCCGGAAATGTTCGTAAATGCCCTTCTGGTTCGGCTTGTTGTAGTAAGGAGTGATCATCAGAACGCCGTTCGCGCCCGCCGCGGCCGCGTGCCGCGTGAGTGACACAGCCTCCGTGGTGCAGTTCGAACCGGTCCCCGCTATCACAGGCGCCCTGCCCGCCGCCGCTTCCACAACTATCTCTATCACCCTTCGGTGCTCCTCGTGCGTGAGCGTGGGCGATTCTCCGGTTGTGCCGACCGGTACGATCGCGTCGCTGCCCTTCTTCACATGCCAGTTCACGAGCTCGCGGAGTTTCTTTTCATCAATTCCGCCTTTCGTAAACGGTGTGATCAACGCGACGATGCTTCCCTGAAACATTTGTCTTCCTCCTCGTATCGTGTCCGGTCTTGCGGCCGCGCCGGCGCGCCCGCGATTTCACATTATTGTTTCAGATTCCACCGGCTTTTTCAACCCCGCTCGAACGCTCCCGTTTCCATACACAGAAGAAACCGGCCGTCACGATAACAAAACCCGGAGGAGCAAGGGACAGACCCTGCCAAAAAACGTCAAGGCCGGATTCACTTTTTGATAAAGGTAAGACTGATTTCCCGCCCATAAGAGACGGTTTCCACTCAGGTTGCGGAAAATATTCCCGTCGCCGGTTGTCAATTCCCAGCCGGAAGGCCTAAAATACAAGGAATCATTGCAGAAATTGACCAAAATATAATTTCATAAGGAGGAGCCGAACTTATGTCAGGCGTGATTTTTTATCTGTGCGTTTTCGCAATTATATTAATACTTTTCATTGTCTCGGCCAGCACATTCATAAAACTCGTTGGAGGCGGAGAGATCGCGGTGCTCGAACGTCGCTGGCTCGGCAAAAAGATGCCGAGCGGACGAGTGATAGCGATGGCGAACGAGGTCGGCGTGCAGGCGCGCACCCTCGGCCCCGGACTCCACGTGCTGATTCCGTTCCTTTATAAAGTCCGCAAAGAACCGTTCACCGTCATAGGCGAGCAGGAAGTCGGCATACTCGAATCTATCGACGGCAATCCGATCCCGCCCGGAAAAATCTTCGCGAAAGTCGCACCGAACCACAACGCATTTCAGGACAGCGAAGCGTTTCTGAAAAACGGAGGAGAAAAAGGGCCGCAGATCGAGATCCTGCCGCCCGGAACATACCGCATCAACCCCGCGTTGTTCAAGGTCCGCAACGAACCGCAAATCATGATCGAAAAGGGCCAGATTGGAATCGTGACCGCGATGGACGGCGAGCCGATAGTACTCGGCCGTCTGCTTGCGAAACAGGTTCCGGGTCACTCCAATTTCGAGGACGCGGAAGCGTTCCTCGCCAACAAGGGCCAAAAAGGGCCTCAGATACAGATTCTGCTGCCCGGGACATACAGAATCAACACGGACATGTTTCATGTCGAGATACGAAATGCATCCATCGTGCCTGCGGGCAAAGTGGGGCTCGTGAGCGCGCTCGACGGCGAGCCGTTGCCTGAAAGAGAGTACGTGGCGAAATCCGTCTCCGGCCATTCGGACTATCAGGACGCCTCCAAGTTCCTCGAAACAGGAGGGCAACGCGGTCCTCAATTCGACGTACTGCGCCCCGGCACGTATTATATCAATCCACTCATGTTCCAGCTCGAACTGGACGACGTGGCGACTGTGGAGCGCGGGCAAGTCGCCGTGGTGGTCTCGAACGTTGGCGAGGAACCGGAACAGATAAAGAAGCTGATGGAACAGACCGCGGAGGAAGAGACGAAAAAAGGAGAGGCGACAAAAGGAGAGGCGACAAACATCGAATCCCCCCAAGAGGTCGAAAAACGGCTCTCGGTCGGAATTGAACGATACGTTGTGCCGAAAGGTTTTAGAGGCATCCAGCGCGAAGTCGCCGGACCCGGCATCTACTACCTCAACCGCCGCGCATTCATCGTTTACATCATCGACACCACTAATATCACGATCGACTGGGACGACGCCAAAGAAACGAAGTTCGACCCTCTCAAAGTCGTCTCCCGCGACGGATTCGAAATCAGCGTATCCGTGAAAGTAATCATCCGTGTCCGCCCGGATCAAGCACCCTACATGGTCGCGAAAATCGGCTCTATCGACAATCTCATCAACCATGTAATCCACCCCATGATAGATTCGAGCTTCCGCAATCAAGCTTCCTCGACCTCCGCCATGAATTTTCTTCAAGACAGACAGGAGGAACAGCGCAAAGCGGAGGATCGCGCGCGCAACGAACTGGAAAAATATCACGTCGAGTGCGTGTCGGTGCTGATCTGCCAGATCAAGCTCCCGCAACAGCTCATGGACACACAGACGATGAAAATAATCGCCCAGCAGCAGCAAGCCATGTATCAGGAACAGCAGAAGGCCGAGCAGACCCGTATCGCGACCGAAAAGACCCGTTCCGAAGCCGACCAGCAGAAGAACCTCGTCGAGGCCGAGATCGGCGTGAAGATCGCCGAACAGAACAAGCAGAAAGCCATCCGGTTCGCCGAGGGCGAGGCGGAAAGCATCCGGCTACGGGCCGAAGGAGATGCGAAAGGGATAAAAGCCCGCGGCGACGCTGAAGGCGCACGCATACTCGCCATGGGCGAAGCCACGGCGAAAGCCTACGACCTTCAGAATCAGGCGGTCGGCCGACAAGGCGTCACCGCCATCGAAATATCGAAACAGATAGCGGCCGGGAACATCAAAGTCACGCCGGACTTCCTCGTGCAGGGCGGCTCGGAAAACATAGGCGGCCTTCTCGCGGCGTTTCTGACAAACATGATCACCGGCGGCTCAAAAACCGCGCCGGGCTCTAAGGACGAAAACTTATCGGCGACGGCTGCCCCTCCCGCGAAAACATAACACACG